>JASJDW010000099.1 GCA_030064955.1 Crocosphaera sp. | reverse complement strand
ACTAGGGCAATTTTCGATTCTGAGAGGTTATCGGGGTTAATTACCTTAGATTCGATCATTTCGTTGTAGAGGTCATTTCCTTCGCGAGTCCGTTCCCCTACTCCAGCGAACACGGATACACCCCCGTGTTGGATAGCGATGTTGTTAATTAACTCCATCATAATAACGGTTTTGCCCACACCTGCTCCGCCAAACAGACCGATTTTTCCCCCTTGACGGTAGGGGGTGAGAAGATCGATAACCTTAATCCCAGTTTCAAAGACTTTGGGTTTGGTGGATAATTCGGTTAATTTAGGGGCAGGACGGTGAATAGGAGAGGTTTCTTCGTTACCCACGTCTCCCATTTCGTCTACGGGTTCCCCTAATACGTTAAAAATACGACCCAGGGTGGCTTTACCCACGGGAACGCTGATGGGCGCACCGGTATCAACAATTTCCATACCTCTGACTAAACCATCAGTCCCACTCATGGCAACGGCGCGGACTTGGTTATCACCGAGTAACTGTTGGACTTCACAGGTAACGGAAACATTTTCCCCTGTGGCGTTTTTGCCTTCTATTTTGAGGGCATTATAAATACGGGGTAATTTACCACTGGGAAATTCAGCATCGACCACAGGACCGATGACTTGAGTGATTTTACCAACGCTTGTTTGTTCTGTTGTAGCTACCATGCTTATCTTTGATGTTTGGGGATTAACTTATTAATTTGGCTGAGCGAGAATGTTTAATGTTATTTTTGCCACCCTATAGATTACCACTTCTGGGTCATTGGGGAAATGGGTTGTTCTGGTTTTGAGATCATCGGATTGAGTATTTTAGGACGATTAGTTAAAAAAACTTTAAAAAAATGAGGGCCAAAAGCGGTTGATGCAGTAGGGTGAATAGACTTCACTCGAAGAAATTGGACAACAAACGGGTTCAACCGTTAAAACCGTTTGTGCTGCCTATACCTCGCAAACTGATTTCCAGACGGGGACTCTCTTAGGGAGTCGGGTTGGAGATTGCTTTTACCGTTATAACGGGGAGGTATTGCAGAGTGATTACAATGCCGCTAATGTTATTGTTCATCGTGGTACAGATGAAGAAATCACTCGATATATGAAGTATCGAGATGTTAGACGGATATTGTTGCATCGTACCGTGCGATATCTGCACTCTATTGGATACAGTGTCAATTATGCTCTTGAAAATGCTTGGTTATCAACTAAATTCAAGTCAGAGGCTTTAGCTGTAGAGTCAGAATATCCCCCGATGGGGTATCGGGGAGGTTTAAGCTCTGTAAAGGGAGAGTTTATCCAACTCGAATTACCTTTGTAGAGATAACAGCAATTTCATCACATACCTAGATTTACCTAGGTTTAGTGTACCCCTGATTAACTAAACTGAAGAATGATAAAAGCATTGCAACAGACTCTTAAAGATTTAGAAACGGTTCACTCTCGCTTTTTCAAAGGATTAGCAAAATTTCCTAGATTCAAGAAAAGGTCTAATAAGCAATCTTTTCGAGTTCCTCAACACTTTTCTCTTACTGAAGACGGAAAATTCAACAAGGAAGCTCGCGGAGATTTCCTCCGCAAGAGCAGGTCTTGTTTAAAACTCCCTAAAATGTCTCCTATCAAGATGATAATTCATCGAGAAATAGAAGGAGAGATTAAGAGTGTCACCATTAGCAAAACCCCATCAGGAAAATATTTTGCTTCAATTGTTACTGAGTTAGATATCCCAAAAGCTCCTTTGAATGGTGAGAAGATAGGTATTGATCTAGGACTTAAAAATTTTTGTATTACTAATAAACCTGAAAAGTTTGAGAATCCCCGTTATTTTCAACGTTCATTAAGAAGGTTAAAAATTAGACAAAGGAGGTTAAGTCGCAAAGCCAAAGATTCTAACAAGAGAAGAAAGGCTAGAGTTAACGTAGCCAAAATTCATGAAAAAGTTGCTAATCAAAGATTAGACTATCAGCAGAAGATAAGCCTCAAACTGACTAACGAAAACCAAGTTATTAGTTGTGAGGATTTAAACATTAAAGGGATGATCAAAAAGCGGTGCGACCCCGCGCCGTCGTACGGCGCAAGGGAACGCGCACCAAGCAGATGCTCTAACTGTGGGTATATCAAAGAAGATTTAACCCTAAAAGATAGAGAATGGACTTGCCCAGAATGCCATGTACATCACGACAGAGATATCAACGCTTGTCAAAATTTGCTTCAGTTTTCTGACCTAAAAATAGGGTGGGAAGCACCCAAATCTACGCCTAAAGAGACGGTTGAAATACCGTGTATCAAGACGGTTACGCCTTGAGCGAAGGCGCGCCCCACCCTCAACGGAGTAGGGTGGGGTACTTCACAAAAAAGGACTTAATATCATTAAGTCCTGAAAAAAATTTTATGATATTGTTGCTGAAAGATGACAGCATTTATTTCTTCATACTACGAGCCATATCACGGAACATATCCATGCTATTATCAGCTTTACGACGTTCTGTCTTAGCAGAGGTTGTTTGTTGAGAGGAACCGGTTTCCTTATTGTCAGAAACAATATTGTTGCTTCCTACTTTTTTCTTCTCTAAGGAAGAGATTTCTTGAACCGACTCACCACCTTTGGCAAACGTCCGTCTAATGGTGATGGGTTTACGCATGAACTCAGTATCACCAAGGGTTTTGGCGGAATCGTTATCTAAGAAAAATGCTTCCTTTTTCTGAGGTTGAGTCGGTGTTGTATCGGGTTCATCCACAAATTTTGCCTTACGTCCGCTAAATAGTCCAAAAAATCCTGCCATTGGCATCTACTCTCCTAACAAGTTTATGAGTAAAATATTGCTATATGTTACAGTTTATCAAAAAATATTAAAAAAATTCACAAACAGAGCAAAAATGTAGTTTTTTGTAGCAACTATACTATTTAGGGAACCCTAGTGAGGCGTTCATAGGCATTCTCAATAAACCCTTTACCCCGTAGAAAGCCCGTATTAGCTCCTGGACAGATATAATGGAGGTTATCAGGAGAAAAGCGATCGCACAATTGAGCGACACTTTGGAGTTGACGACCCCAATGAAAGGTTTTCTCTAATTTCAGGGGAACCGGATTGCCCTGTTGATTAGGGAGTAAATGTCGTCCGGTGAACAATACCCCGCCATGTTTTTGCCAATAGAGACAAGCAGAACCCGTAGAATGGCCAGGAGTCCAAATACCTATTAGAGTCTCACTTATGACCATTTCCCTTTCAAACGACGTGACAGGGATGTTTGGTAACAGATAAGCTTCTTGTTCTTGGATAATAATGTTACATCCTAAAGTCGTCTGCCAGGATTTGAGAGAAGGACTAATTCCCCCACGATGGGTTAAAAATAGCCACTTGACCCCTCCTTTTCCCTGTAGAAACTGAAGGTGATCATGGTGGTAAGCAGGACAATCTATCAAGATGTTACCAGACTCTTCTACAATGAAGTAAGAAGTTCCCCCTAAAATTTCTCGGTTAGGGGCAAAAGCAAATAAATCTTCTAATAACAGACGGGGAGGTTTCGGACTCTTAATGGTGTTTAAATTCATTTATGTTGACAACTTCCCTGTAGTAAACTTTGTGGAAAAATAAGGAACCCATAGGTACATTTAGTTGGGGTTTGAATCCCCATCTAACCGAACCCAACACCCAACACCCTACAATATCATTAGTCTAGAGTCCTTTAAACCCTACAGATGAGGAAATATGATTGTCCTCAGACAAGTTATTTTGTTGAACAATTCCAATTTGATTACAAATAATTCCTAGTAAAATCACCAAACCGCCTATATATTGCGCTGCGGTTGGTGTTTCTCCTAAAATCAAAAAAGCAGCTAACACGCCAGCGATGGGATTAAATGAGTTAGCTAGGGATACTTCAGACGCATTGGTGCGTTTTAAACCGGCAAACCAGCATAACTGTCCCACTACGACGATAATAGTCCCATAGACGATCATCCATTGCCACAGTAAAGGGGAAGAGATGTCCATAAAATGGTCTTTTCCATAGATAAATAATGCTATCACAAAGAAAATAACCGTACCAAGGGCGGTTTTGATCACATTAAAAAAGCCTAAGGGGATATTTTGTAAGCTTACTTGAGTCAGAATATTGGCGATCGCCGCAGCAATAGCTGCACCGGCTGTCATTAAGTCCCCTACCCCTAATTGAAAGCTTGACATCTGGATCATATCGTTTTGAGGCGGTTGTAATATCACAGTGAGGACAACCCCTAACGTTGATACAATTGCACCGCTTACCACCCAACGATTAACCTGCGCCCCCAAAAATATAACAGATAAACATAAAGTCAGAGGGGGATCAATGCGACTAATTAAAATAACGTTATTGACTGCTGTTCTTTCTAACGCGCTAAAAAATAAAGCCGGTACTAAAGCCCCAGATAATAAGGCTACTATCAGTAAATACCACCAATCTCGTGACGATAACTGACTAAAAGTTCTTCTTTTTAGTTGAGGATAATAAACTCCAGATAAAGCGGCTAAAGCGCATAAATTACCGACAAATAAAACGTTACAAAAAGAAATGGGATTTCGACCATCAATAAGATTTTGCGCCCCTAATTCTGTTAGTTTACGGGTGACAGAATTAGCAACGGCAAAGATCGTAACCCCCATCAATAAATAAAAACGACCTGAAATTGTATTGAACCAAGATACCATAGAAACAATCACCAATTATTAATTATTAATTATCTTCAAAATCGTTGTTCAAACTGAATACTGCCTCGATTATCATCATAAAAGTTACTTGATCCTTTAATAGTTGTTGTCTCATTGATGCGGTATTGTAGTCCTAATTTGGGAGGGCGATCGCTGTTAACTATAGTTTGAATGGAAAGGGAAAAATCTTCGGTTAAATCGAGTCCCGCTTCTGCTGCAACTCCAATATTAGAGGTATCTAGGGAGTTTTCTTTGTTGATTAAAGGAGTAGGAAAAATACGAAATTCACTCAATCCTAATGCTTCTCCAATGGCTCCTTGAACGGGTCCTAAAACGGCATTTCCTGCTAAATTTGCTAATCCCAATGTAGTTTCTCCTGTGCCTAAGGTATTCAAAAAGGTTCCCCCTAACAGGGTAATAATTTGCTGTTGACTGCGTTTAGGTTGACTGCTTAATTCAATACTCTGAGTTATGTTACTGGCAAATCCTTCAACGTTTGCTTTGATTCTAACTGTTTCTAAACTGTCTTTATTGGCACTAAATGTTTCAGGTACTTCTGTAGAATTCGGATCAACGTTAATAATATTTTGTGTTGTTTCAGTGGCAGAAGCAAAGAGTTTAATATTCAAATAAGGATCAAATCCTTTTTTGGGTAAAAATTGGGCTGTATTACCTTTACTTCCGGCCAATCTTAATTGACTGGCGAAGAGATTGACTAAACCATTTTCTAAGGTAATTGTTCCTTGGGGTTCTGGTTTTTCTAAGGTTCCATTCAAGGCTAAATTTCCTGTGGCGGCAAAGGTTAAAATAGGCAACCGATTGATGGTAATTTTATCCCCTAAATTTAACTGCAAATTGTTTAATTTTGTACTCGCTAATAAAGGATGATTTTTCTGAGATTTTTTTGCATTATCTTTTAACAAAATTTTACCAGCAAAGAGATTGACTTCGCCTCCAATTTCAGGACTTAAAATACTTCCTCCAATCTGCAAATTACCTTGTACTCCTCCTTGATAAATTTGCGGGAAATTTAACGCTAAATTATTCAATTGAATGTTTACAGAGGGGCTATTTTTTGACAATTTTAATAGAGGTAAAGAACCCGTAACCGCTACTTGACCCCCACTAAATTCCCCCGTAAAACTATCAAATGTAATGGTATCTAAGTCAAAGAAAATTTTGCCCTGAACTTGTTTAAATGGGCTTTGGGGCATCATTTTGGTGGCAATGGTGGCATTTTTAACTTGGGCTAAACCATCTGCTTGTAGTTCATAGGGAATTCCCCGTTTTGGGTCAACTTTTCCTGATAAGTTTAATTGTACTTCTCCCGTTCCTCCTAACCAAGCAACTTGTCCTTGACTGAGGATATTGAGTAAGGTTAACCCTTCATTTTTGGCCTGAAAGTTTAAGGATAAGCGATCGCTTTTTGGTTGAACTTTGGCCAAGGGAAAAACATACGGAAAAGTTCCTTCGATGGTCAAGGGTTCACTCTGGCGATCGAGAACACTACTTGCGATAAAATTAAATTGACCACCCTCATAGGTAAATTGTCCTTGAGTTGAATCTAAGAGGGTTTGATTAATACTCGGTTGATCGATGGCTAAACGTCCTGATGCTTGAGGGTTGTTACGGGTTCCCCCTAAGTTGACTCTTCCGTTAAGCTGTCCCCCTAGGGTAACAACGGAAGGAAGGTTTATCCATTGGGACAGGGTTGCTAAGGGAATATTCACTACCTGTAACTGTCCCTGTTGGGTGGTTTGTCCAATTTGACCAGCAAATTGAATCACACTATCTTCTAATTGTAGGTTAAAGGGTTCTAAGGTTAACTTGCCATCGTTCCAGTTTCCTTTGGCCTGAAACTGGGTAAGTTGATATTTTCCCCATTCCCATTGTTGTCCAATGAGGTCAAAGTTAAGTTTTAATCCTGTTTTTGGGGTCATATTTAGGGCAATTTTCCCATCAAAATCCCCTTTTAATTGGTCTAGTTCTGGCAGACTCTGATTGTCTCCTTTTTTCTTTTGTTTTTTCTGCAACCATGCGGTAATTTGGTTCAAGGTTTTCATGCGATCGCCGAGAGACTGTTTTGCAGTTTCTACTTTGAACAGGGGAGTCGGTGAACTGTTATTATTTTGATAAAGATCTGCTGCTTTTGCGTATTTTGGTGGTTTTAATCCCCGTTTTAAGTCTTCTAATTCAAAAATTTGCAAAGTTTCTAAGATATCCTGTAGTTTACCCTGATTAATGTTCACATTGGCTGCTATTTCTGGACCTTCGGGGGTTTTGGTAAATTGTCCATTTAGGTCATATTGACTGTTATGGGTGAAAATTTTAGCATTATTAATGGCTAAGCTCTGATTAGCGTAGTGAAAGTTTCCTTTAACTTGTTTTGCTTGAACTGTCCCCACAATAGGGTTAAGAATAGCGACTTTTTGACCGGCGATCGCCTTATTATCTAAGTCTAGGGTAAATTGACCGGATAGTTGTCCTGTCATGGGTTGGAATAGGAAAGCCTTATTTTTGTGTTTTTTCTGAGCAATTTTTTGGATAATAGGTAAGCTAAGAGAACTTATATCAATTTTCCATTGATTATCTTGTTTATTTGCTTGTAAATCTATCTTTTCCTGTTTAACTGCTAGGGTAAGCGGTTTTAGTTGGGGATCAAGTTGGACATGAAGTTGATCTTTTGTGCCATTTAAAGCTAATTTTAATCCTTTTTCTGAATTTTTGAGAATTTTTCCACTAATAACAGGCTCAAAGTTAACATCTTCAACTTTTAGGTTAACTAACGCCATTTCTCCTTCAATATTAGGTGTTTTTGGTGTTCCTGCGATTACTACTTTAAAGTCTAATTTTCCTGAATAGTTTACATTTTCTGTAGGTAAGGATAAGGGTAAAGTCACCAAATCAAAGTTTTTTGCATCAATATCGAAAGAAAATGCTTTTATTGCTGCTAATTTATTCTTCTTTTTCTTTACATCAACGTCTAACCATCCTTTTGCTGTTAACTCAGATCCAGTTACCTCATCTAAAGTTAATCGTTGTCCGTTCCATTGTATGGCTGTGGTTAGAGAACGATTGATATAGGGTAATCCTTGACTAAATTGTAAGTTTCCTTTAGCTTGTAGATATTCTGGGGATATTTTGTTTAATTTTCCAGCAATTTCTAAGTTTCCTGATAAATTTCCTGTTAATTTAGAAGCGATCGCTTTCAAAGGGACAGCAGTGGGTGTCAGGGTGGTGGTAAAGTTCCCTTCAGTAATGGTGAGATCCTTCGCTGCGATCGTTCCTTCAGATAACATTAATTCAGCGTTACCTTTTCCTTGAATACTATCTAAAAAAGTCTCTGGGTTAATATTTCCAACTAGAGTTAGGTTACTGTTTAATTTTCCAGATAACTGTTCAGGAAGTTTATTGGTTAAACTTCCAATATCCACATTATGACTTTTTATCTCGCTTGACCACTTGCCTTGACTTAAAGATAGATTATTGGCAACTATTTTTCCTCCTCCGATAGTCAAACTTCCGTTACCTTGACCTTGAATCTTATTCAGGTTAGTATTTAACCCACCTGAAACATCAAAACTGCCTTGTAAAATTCCTTGTAAACTTGTTTTTGGCAATAACTTATTGATTTTAGTATCATTTACCTGTAAATTTGCTTGCCAATTACCTTGAGATAAGTTTATATTTTGAGCATTTATCCAACCATTATTCACTTTTATTTGTAATTCACCTGTTGCTTTTAAACTTTCTTTGATGGGTGTCTTGATATCACCAAAAATTTGAAAATTTCCTTGCAATATGCCGTTTTCAATTGGTAAATTCAAAGTATTTGTATTAATCCCAGAAGCGATCAGATTTCCTTGCCAATTTCCCTTACTATAAGTAAGATAATTAGCTTGTATTGTTCCTCCTGCTGCTTGAAAATTAGCCTTTCCTGTAACTTTAAATGTTTCACGTTGCTTCAGATTCCCTGATACATTGACTGTGGTTGAAACTTGTTTAATATAACTGGGAATATTCGTTTCATAGAGACTTGCCAAACTGGACGTAGGAAGACTTTTTCCTTCAATATTAATAGAGTACACAGGAGAAGATGAATTAAGATTGATACTTCCTTGTCCTCTTATTTCTCCTCCCACATCAGGAATAGCTTGAAAATGATTAATTGTAAGTTTAGATTTATTTAACTTTAAATTTGCTTTGATATTACTAAAATTTAACCGATCAACTTTTAGAGAATTCTTGTTATCTAAAGAAATCAAAACATTAGGATCACGAAAAGAACCTATAATTTTCAAATCTCCTTGAACCTTACCCGCGACGGGTAAATTCTTGGGTTGCTGTTTAATGGTTTTGAAAATATCTGTAATTGAGGTTACTTGCGTTTTTGCTACCAAGTTCAACCCCTTCTCTAAATCAATTTTTCCCTTTACAACTCCTGTAACTTCCCCAAACTGAGTTATCACTTCGTCAAAATTTATTGTTCTTCCTTTAAACTGCAATTGTCCTTGAGTTTTTAATACTTGAGGTAAACCTTCTACCCTTGTCTCAACTTGATTTAATCTAGCTACTCCTTGTAAATTAATCAGTTTATTCTGTTGATGTGCAACTTCTAAATTAGCATCAATTGTTCCTGAATATAACCCTATAGGAAGTGGCAAAATTTGACTCAATATTTCAGCATTAAGTCGATGACCCCTAACTAATAAATTACTGGCTTTTTTTTCGCCGTCAAAGGTACCAGAAATATTAAAGTTTCCACTATCAACAATATTAGAATCAACTTGAAATTTAATTTGACTATTATTATTAATGGGTTGAATGATTCCCGATAAGGTTTCTAAGATTATGGGTTGTTCTTTTTCTCCTTTCTCAGAACGAGCTATAATAATAGCCTTACCCTTTTCTATTACCAATTGTTTGAAGCGAATAGGACTATTGGGATTTAATGTATTAAACTGAGTCAGTAACCAATTACCATCTTTTCCTTGTTCCAAATAAGCAGAGGGTTCGATAGCAGTTACTTTAATGTCTAATTTTCCATCTATAATATACTTAATAGGATTGTAAGCAATTTTCAAACCCGACATAGATACTTTAGCCGGATCAGTGGGTGTGGTTAACAGATCCGTCTGTCCAAAACGAATATAATTAAAAGAAAATGCTTCTAATGATCCCAATTCTACAGGACGATTGAGAAAGCGACTCAGTTGCGTTTCTACTACAGGAGTCAAGTTTCGTTGTACCAACAAACCCCCCGCAACCGTTCCTCCTCCTAATCCTAACAAAATAACACTGATACTCCAACCCATCCAAGAATGATATCTTTTCTGGAGTTTAGCCTTTTGAGGACATTGTAAGTCATTGTCCCGTCGCTTGGAAGAACGGTTTGTCGTCATACTACTTACTCACACCACAGCTTTGCACTGATGACTCATCAGATTTTCTGAATATATTATAGTTCGTAAATAAATATTCAGTGAATGTCAATTAATAAAATATTAAATTTTCTGGGTTGATAAAAGGGAAAAATTCTAGCTTAACCTTTGATATGCTTTATTTCTTCCCAATTTAAAATTTCTCAAAATATTAAGATTTATGAAAGATGAGAAATTAATTTATTATCTAGAAAACCAATTTCCTAAAATCTAAAATGATCATAAAAGTAGTGATCATTGAGAAAATAGTTTATAACATAGAAAGAATATTTGTTGTCAATCAATATATAAGAATGAAACTTAACTGGTATTTATTCATCATTTTAGTTGGTTTGCTTTGTCCTAACCTAGCTTTATCTCAAGAAATAGAACAAAATCAAATCTCCTTTTTGAAAGGAAATATTTCTAGAGATGATAAATCTTTTGAAATTGCAGATTTATCTCATAATAATCCTCAAGAAAATAATAACACAACCCCTGAGCCAACTTTATCTAATATAGGAGAGGAAAAAAAACAACCAAACTCAGTAGACACAACCACTACTCAAACCACAGAAACCCAAAACTCAGAGGAAACTGAAGAGACAACAACGGCAACTATTGATAGTTGTGAAACCGCCCCTCCTCAAGTTAAACATCCCCTTATCTCTCCTGTAGAAGTAGCTGAAAATACAACAGAAAAACCTGAAAATAATGCCGACGCTTTATCCTTAGAAAAGCCATCTGAAATTGAAGAAGAAAAATCTGAAAATCAAGAAGAAAAAGAAGAAATTTTAACCATTTCTCAAACAGAAATCACTCATTATCCCACCCTGGCTAAAGCGGATCATTTTTATAAATGTGGTGAGACTTTATTAGCAGAAAGATTCTATCGGGAAGTAAAAGAACCCTTTGGAAATGAAGAAGAATTAAACCGCGAAATCCTAGCCCAAGCAGTTTATGACCCACAATACTTATTACCAGGAGGAGGAGTTTACTGGCGACTGTATCAAGAAAGTTTGAACGAAAGTGAAGTCTATAAAAGTAAGCGAATTGCCCCCTTACAATTATTATCCCGAGACTATCCAGAGTTCATCCCCGGTCATATCAAATATGCCGAAATTCTTAGAAAAGATGACCGCGATGAAGAAGCTTTAAAAGTGTTAGAAAATGCGGTGAATTTGTACCCCAATGAAGCCCCCTTAGTCAAAGCTAAAATTGAAGCAGATGAACAAGCAGAAAATTGGTTAGCTGCTTCCTTAACTGCCCGTCAATTTGCTGTGTTTAATCAAGACCATTTTTTACGGGATGAATTTAAAGAATTAGCGGATCAAAATTTAGATCGGTATCAAGGAGATCTCCAGGAACAAATGACCTGGAATGTAGTTGGAAATGCCATCATGGGTGGTATTGGTGCAGCCTTAATGGGGAATGTTTTTGCCCCCCTTTCTACCCTTCAAACGAGCTATCTTTTACTACAAGGAGAAGCAGCGATTGGAGAAAGTTATGCTGACGGATTTAAAAATCGTCTTACTTTAATTGAAGATCCCGAAGTAACAGGATACATTGATGAAATTGGACAAAAATTAGCTAAAGTTGCCGGAAGAGATGAATTTGAATATGAATTTTATGTGGTGATGGATAAGAATGTTAACGCCTTTGCCTTACCAGGGGGTAAAATTTTCATCAATGCCGGAGCGATCGCTAAAACAACCTCAGAAGCAGAAATTGCAGGGTTATTAGCCCACGAATTAGCCCATTCCGTCCTTTCTCATGGCTTCCAGCAAATGACTCAAGGGGCTTTAACTAGCAGTGTGGTCGATTATATCCCTTATGTGGGAGGGATCGCCAGTAACTTAGCTATTTTAAGCTACAGTCGCGGTATGGAAGAACAAGCCGACTTGTTTGGTACAAGATTACTAGCTGCCACCGGTTACGCTGCGGATGGAGTTCGGAACCTGATGGTAATGATGGAAGATGAACACAAACACCGTCCCCCCGCTTGGTTATCCACTCACCCCGATACCGGCGATCGCGTAAAATATATTGAAGCAGAAATTGTCCGCAACAATTTTAACCGTTTTGCCTACGAAGGAGTAGAAAGACATCAAGAAATTCGTCAAAAAGTTGTGCAACTTTTAGAAGAACACGAAGCAAAAGAAAAAGGAGACAAAATTGAAGAAAAACCTGAAAAAAATGACCCAGAATTGAACCAAGAAACAGAACAAACCAGATAAAATGGGGGTTAATATAGCAGTTCCCATACTTGTGAGGTACAAACTCTTCTAGTTCTAGGAGTTAGGAGTTCGGGAGTTCGGGAGTTTGGGAGTTCGGGAGTTCGGGAGTTCGGGAGTTCAGGAGTTGAATATTGGGTGTACCTCATGAGTCCAGGAAATGCTATACCAAACAAAAAGGAAACTAAAACCTAATTAATGACAACTGCAACCACAAAAGTTCAAGTAATTGGTGGAGGGTTAGCCGGAACCGAAGCCGCGTGGCAAGTCGCAAAAGCTGGTATTCCTGTGATACTGCACGAAATGCGCCCTATACGCACCAGTCCTGCTCACCATAGCCAAGAATTAGCCGAATTAGTTT
This sequence comes from Crocosphaera sp., assembly GCA_030064955.1. Taxonomy (GTDB): domain Bacteria; phylum Cyanobacteriota; class Cyanobacteriia; order Cyanobacteriales; family Microcystaceae; genus Crocosphaera. The sequence continues at coordinate 7,186 of JASJDW010000099.1, read as the reverse complement.
GTAGTAACTCCTTCGGTGCCATGTCCAGCGATCGCGCGGCCGGCCTTCTCCATGAAGAACTACGTCATCTCAACTCTATCATCATCCACACTGCTGACAAACACGCCGTTCCAGCCGGAGGTGCTTTAGCGGTGGATAGAGGGGTGTTCAGCCAGCAATTAACCCAAACCCTAGACAATCATCCCCTGATCGAATTAAGACGCTCAGAAGTCCAGGAAATCCCCTCAGACGGCATCGTTATTTTAGCCACTGGACCCCTTACTTCCCCTGTTTTGGCAGAAAACTTACAACAGTTCACTGGCATGGCTTATATGAGCTTTTTTGACGCAGCCAGCCCTATAATTGTCGGGGATTCCATCAACACAGACATCGCCTTTTTAGCCTCCCGTTACGACAAAGGAGAAGCCGCTTATCTCAACTGTCCCCTCAACCCAGAACAATATTTACAGTTTCGTGGAGAACTTTGTGCAGCAGAACAAGCGGAATTAAAAGAATTTGAACGAGAAACTGCTAAATTTTTCGAGGGATGTTTACCTATCGAAGAATTAGCCCAACGGGGAGAAGATACCATGCGTTATGGACCATTGAAACCCGTAGGACTATTCGACGCAAGATTAGGAGACTTTCGTGATCCTGAAAATAAGCAAAAACGACCCTACGCTGTGGTACAACTACGGCAAGAAGATAAACAGGGCAAACTGTGGAATATGGTCGGTTTTCAAACGAATTTAAAATGGGGGGAACAAAAACGGGTGTTTCGGCTCATTCCTGGCCTAGAAAATGCTGAGTTTGTCCGCATGGGTGTGATGCACCGTAACACCTTTATTAACTCTCCCCAGTTACTTGAGCCTACCCTACAGTTTAGCAGTCGTCCCACCCTCTTAGCCGCAGGACAATTAATTGGGACCGAAGGTTACACCGCAGCAGCAGCCGGAGGATGGTTAGCTGGAACCAACGCAGCTAGGATAGCATTAGGATTAGAACCTATTATATTACCTTCTACGATGATGATGGGTGCTTTATTTGAGTTTATCAGTAGTGCGTCCCCAAAACATTTTCAACCTATGCCCCCTAATTTTGGTATTTTACCCGATTTATCTGTCAGAATTCGCAACAAACGGGAAAGATACGGAAAATATCGCGATCGCGCTTTAGAAGCATTAAATTCAGTTACGACAGGAGGCAGGAGGGAAAATTACTCTCTCCTTGGTTTTCAAGAATCTCAGCTATCCTAACCTATACTCCCACTACCATATCAGTTGTTAGTTAAAAGATGAGGTTTAAACATGGTTGCAGCAAAAGAACCTTTTTATATGCCTCCCGAAGAATATCTTGAATGGGAGGAAAAACAACCCTTGAAATATGAGTATATGGATGGGGAAGTTTATGCTATGACAGGGGGAACTCTTCCTCATAATGATATTACCTTTAATTTTGCTTCTGCTTTGAGAAGTCACGTTAAAGAAAAAGGATGCAAGATACAAATTAACGATGCTAAAGTACAGGTATCAGAAAAAGGGCCTTATCATTATCCTGATGTGGTTGTCAGTTGTGATCAAAGGGATAAAAAAGCATTCAAGTTCTTGCAATATCCTTGTTTAATTATTGAAGTTCTTTCTCCTAGTACCGAAGGATTTGACCGAGGTAAAAAATTTAGAAATTATCGGCAAATCGAAACCTTGAAAGAATATGTTTTAGTTAGTGCTGATCAAAAATTAATTGAGTGTTTTCGGATTAATGATAAAAAAATTTGGGAGTTATACAGTTTTAGTGAAAATGAAGAATTAAGCTTAGAATCAATTGATTTTAATTGTCCTGTTGAGTTAATTTATGAAGATGTTATTTTAACCAACGAAAGCGAATAGTAACGCAGTATTTTAGACTATAAAACTGATTTAAGGAGAGAATTTATGCCTTCACCATTTCCTGGAATGAACCCTTATTTAGAACTTCCTCTATTTTGGTCACAAGTTCATACTCATTTAATTGTTGCGATCGCTGATTATATGAATCCTATCTTGCGTCCAAAATATCGTATGTCTATGGAACAAAGAGTTTACACAAACACTAATAATGATGATAGTTTAGAATTAGTAGGCATTCCTGATAACGTTGTCTTTACTCCTAGTTCAAATGTGACTGAAACCTCATCTAATGTGGCTGTTGCACCCCCAAAAGTTGAACCTTTAACTATTTCTCTCCCTCAACCAGAAACCATTAAAGAATGGTATTTACAAGTTAAAAATGTAGAAACACAAGAAGTCGTAACAGTGATTGAAATCTTATCACCCAAAAATAAAAAAAATGGAGAAGGAAGAAGTAAATATCTAAAAAAAAGAGAACAGGTTTTAATGAGTTTAACTCATTTAATAGAAATCGATTTATTACGCAAAGGTGAGATCATGCCCATGAATATTGATGATACAATTAAATCAGATTATCGTATTGTAATTAGTCGAAGCGATCGCCGTCCACAAGCTGAACTCTATGCCTTTAATTTAGCACAAGCAATTCCTTCTATTCCCTTACCTTTACAACCAGAAGATCAAGAACCCTTAATCCCTTTACAAGACTTATTACACAGTCTTTATGAACGAGGAAGTTATGATTTAGCTATTAATTATCAAAAGCAAATGTTAGAAGATTTATCCGAAAATGATAAACTTTGGATTAATAATTTACTAAAACAACAAGAGTTAATCTAAATCAAATATAGTTTTATTCTTATACTATTTCATTAGTAATAAACGGACGATAATTCAACTTTTTCGATCTATCCAAAATTGAGTAAAGAAAATGTCTTCAATCGTTTGGCTATAAGGCCAAGCTTGAGGAAAACTAACCTCAGTATATTCTAAAGAAACTAACTCAAAAGCATCTCGATAAATCTCAGGAAAAACAGAAATAAAATAATTACGTAAACTAGGAGATTGTTTAAGTAAACGTTGTAAACGGTTACGCTGTTCTTTAATGGTTAATTCCCAGCCTCGATAATCATTAGGACTTGGCACAAATAATCGCTTAAGAAGGTGAGCTAACAAAACCTCTAAACGACTTTCTAACTCTCTTCTATCTCTTCCAGCCAACCCTTCCAACTCCTCAATCAAATGTTCAATATCCAAGGGGTTTAAATCACCTTCTTTTAATTGTTTGATGGTGGTGAGTAACCATAAATTTAAGTCTTGTTCATACAAACTTTTAGACGTAATTATTGAAGTCATAATCTTTCACTTTCTAACAATCGTCCCTATTATTATAACCATAATTCTCTCAAGCTGTTTTACATTTAAACCACACATTATTAAGTTAGCGTTGCTCACACTCATGAGGTACACCTAATATTTAAGTTCTGACTCGGAGACTCCTGTTCGCGCTTAGCCGGAAAAGAGTGAGGAACTCCTGAATCCTAAAACTAGAAAATTTTGTATCTCACAAGTATGAGAACTGCTATATCCTCTTTAGAAAGTTTTTACAGATAGAATCTTATTTTTTTTGTATAAAATAGAAAGAAGTCAAAAAAATCAGTTAATAGATTTACATGAAAAAAACCGTTGCTTGGGTTATCAGCAGTTTAACAACCGTCACAGCAATAATTACCCCCAGTTTAGCTCTAAATACTTCCACAGGAGAAACAGGCATTTATGCCGATCGCTTACATCAACAACCCCTCAATTTAACAGGAAAAAAAATAGCCATTGGGCAAGTAGAAATTGGACGGCCAGGAATATTTGGTTTCGATAAAATTGCAGCATGGAGTCCCACTTTTAAACTCGCAGGGGTATACTATCAAAATCGGGCAGTTAAATCCAATGGCAACCTAGACAACCACGCAGCCATGGTAGCAACAGTTATGGTTAGCAAAGATAAACAATTGCCAGGAGTCGCCCCAGATGCAAGATTATACGCTTCTGCCATCGGTGCGATCAAAGGAGGTGGCCAACCACAAGAATGTCTAGCCACTCAACATATTGCCCAACAAAATAGCGGGGATGTACGCGCCATTAATTTTAGTTTTGGAGAATCCTTAGATCAAGATCGTCGCAAGGATGCAAAGTTAGACGGCAACGCCCATTTAACCCAATGTATTGACTGGTCATCGCGGGTTCATGATACCCTATACGTCATCGCTGGGAACCAAGGACAAGGGGGTATTCCCATTCCCACAGACCACTATAACGGTATCACCACCGCCTACACCACCAAACGGGAGGGAATCTATGCAAAAGTGGATTTTGCCAACCTCAGCGCGCTTCCTGTGGGGATTGGCCGCAGTTTAATTAAACAGGAGATCAACGTCGGGCCGAGACGGGCCATTAATTTAGTCGCCCCAGGTAGCAAAGTAGCCGTCTATGACTTAGCCGGAACCATCCAAGAAGTCAGTGGAACCAGCTTTGCAGCCCCCCATATTACCGCTTCTGTCGCCCTACTACAAGAATTCGGCGATCGCCAACTTCGCGACCAAAAACCCAACTGGAGTTTGGACTCTCGCCGTCATCAGGTCAACAAAGCCATCTTACTCAATTCAGCCGATAAAATACAAGATCAGGGCAACGGTTTATTATTGGGGATGATGCGAACCATTTTTAGTAAATCCCATTATACTTGGTTCGATTCAGATGCTTATGGTAACCCTGAGATTCCTGTGGACATGGAAATGGGAACCGGCCATTTGAATGTGTTGCGGGCCTATCAACAGTTTAGTGCGGGTCAATGGAAACCTCAGAACCCAGTTCCCACAATGGGGTGGGATTATGAAACCGTTACCAAGGATAAGTATCAAGAGTATGTTATTTCCCAACCGTTACCAGAAAATAGTTTTGTTTCCATTACCTTAGTGTGGGATAGATTAGTGGAACTCAATGATAAAAACAAGAATGAGCAATACGATGTTGGAGAGAATTTTGAGGATCGCGGACTGAATAATCTCGATCTCTATTTAATGCCAGTGAATGCTAACAATACCTCTGAAAGTATCTGCCGTTCCGTTAGTAAAGTAGATAATACAGAACATATTTTTTGTCCTGTTTCAGCGACAGGGAACTATAAAATACGGGTGCAGTACAAACAACAGGTAAATCAAGGGAGTCAACCCTATGGTTTAGCTTGGTGGACTGTTGGTAAGAGTGCTCCCTAACCTTAAGTTTCCACGGTGAAAGTATATTTACCAATTTGTGCGTTATGGTAGGAGGTAAGCAGAATCAGGTAGTCAATACCCTCTTTTACGTCTAAATTGTAGGATAGGTTGCTACTATAAAGCGTAGCCCGAGAATCAAGAATTTCTCCTGTTTGAGCATTGAGAATGTACAAATGGGGACTAAATTCAGCATTGTTGATTTTAATGTTTACTTTATCTTCTCCTTGAAGACTATCTGAAGATAAGTAATAGCTATCTTCATAAAATCTCTGGTAAGAAGCAGACTCTTTAAAATAAGCCCTTGAATCGCTAGTGACAAGAGAACTGGTAATGGTTTGATTTAGTTCCATCACATTGCTATCAAATAAAAGCCCTGTATTGGTGGTTAGGTCATATGTTTCGCCCGCTGCACCTAAAATTCTCACTCCGTAATTAATCCCATCTTGCACAGTGAAGTTGAGATTTGCTTGGTTTGTGGTCTGCAATATCGTTCCTGTATCTTGATCAAACAGTTGAACAAGATGATTAGATGAACTATTTAAGTCGAGTTCAACATCTTGTCCCACCTGTAGGTCAGAAAGGATATAATTATCCATCAGACGAGTTTTCAGAATCGGATGAACATTGTCATCACTCGAATCAAATCCACCAGAGACAGATAAACTGGTATTGACGGTTAAGCTATAGTCTCCTGTACGTGCGCTTTGATAAGAACTAACCACAACCGCGTAATTAACATCCGCTTTGGCCCTGTAAGTAAGATTTGAGGTGTAACCGCCTTGTTGACGATTGTATGCACCAACCTTAGAGGATAGATGGCTTCCTGTGTCTGCATTAATCAAAAAGACAATGGTATTGTAGTCGAAGGCGTTGAAGTTAATATCAATGGTTTGGAAGGGGGAAATATTGGTAATTTCATATCGGTCTGTATATCTTCCCGACCACAAGTCAGTCATTTCATCACTCTCAGTTAAGGTTCCTCGAACCGTTTGATCGCTAATACCTGGGGTGAGTTCTCCGAAAGTTGTTCCTAGGGTATAGCTTCCTGTGGTGGTTTCTCCTATGGAAGTAACTCGCACTAAATATTCAATATTATTGTTGCTGGTAAACTGAAGTCGACTGTAGGAGGTTCCTTCAGTTTCTGTCACCTCATTCTGATGGATCACTTTCCCTGTTTCACGGTTAACTAATTGCAGAGAACTACCAAATCCTACATTTTCTAACTCGAGAATAACGGTTTGTTGATCCTCAAGACCCCTCAAAATATATTCATCTCGATAACGGCCTTGATAGGTTTGATCAATACTGTCTAAAACCCCTATCTCTGTATCAGTAAAAAACAATTGTTCCGTTAGTTCCCCTAACGTTGTTCCTAAAATATACTTTCCAGTGGTTGCATCCTCAATGGAGGTAACTCTAATTACATATTCTATGTCTGTGTTGGTGGTAAACGTTAATTGATTATGAATCGATCCATCACTTGGTTTGAGATCAGATTGTTGGATGATTTCCCCTGTTCCACCATTAATTAACTGTAAGGAACTACCAAAGTCAAAAGCTTCTAAGTCAAGGGTAACAGTTTCGTTATTGCTAAGACCGGTTAACCCATATTTATCAGTGTAACCCCCTTCATAAAGGCGATCACTACTGTCTAAACTTCCTTGTTCTCTATCGGTAAAAATTAATGACTTTTCTAGGTTACTACCAGTAATGGGATCCTCAACACTACTCCCTCCTGTCGTTACATTACTCTCAAAGTATGCGCTGTCGTCTCCAGTATCAGCTTGATTATCTTGGATTAAACCTTGTTCAGTTTCACTTACCGTTACAAGTTCGGAATTGGGATCAGTTCCCATGATGTTTGAGGGATCAGAAGAATTATCGATACTGACTAAAGGATCAACTCCCCCCGAATCATCGATAGTAGAACTATCCAAAATATTTAGATTAGAGCTTGTCATTGCGTTAACCATAACTCATTCTCTCCTATGTTTTGTTAACCCCTTATGGGTGTGAAAGGTTAAGTTAATTGTGTTTTAAAACACAATTAAC
>JASJDW010000105.1 GCA_030064955.1 Crocosphaera sp. | reverse complement strand
CTTCTAATACTTCATTCACCACAGAAGTATTAGAAGAAGCGGTTAAATGGCATTCCCCTCCCACCAGTAGACAAGGAAAACAGGGAAAAATTTATTACGGAACCCAGGTATCCACCCAACCCCCAACTATTACCTTATTTGTTAACGATCCGAAGCGATTTAATGATAACTATCGACGTTATATTGAGCGACAGTTTCGAGAACAAATTGGTTTTCCAGGGACTCCCATTCGTCTGTTATGGAGAGGGAAGAAAATGCGAGATTTAGAACCCAGTTTAAACAGGGCAACCAGAGTTTAGATCAAAATATTTGTAGGGTGGGCAATACTCAAAACTCCCTTTATATTAAGGTTTTAACTTTAATTAATATTGCCCATCTTCCGTTTATTTACAACATTATTGAGTTTAGGAGAAATAATCAAATGGAAGAGTTATTCGAGTTAAAAGATTTGTTACTAGCTGGCCATATTGATGATGCTTTGTTGTTAGTAGAGGAACTAACAGAAATGAGCAAAGATGATAAGCTCAATAAGATTTATAGCTTTGGCATTATTGTCTTATTACATCTGATTAAACAGCAAGCAGAAAAACGTACTACCCGTTCCTGGGAAACCTCTATTGCTAATGCAGTCAGACAAATTCAACGAACAAATAAACGACGTAAAGCAGGAGGACATTATCTTAAACCAGCAGAATTAAGAGAGACTTTAGAAGATGCTTATGCTTCAGCGTTGAGACAAGCAGCAATAGAAGCTTTTGAAGGTAGATATGAAGCAGAAGAACTTGCAGAAATGGTAAATAAAACTAATATTATTGATCAGGCGATGGACTTAATTTATAATTAATCTTTTTCTTAAGTTGTCATTCCGAGGAACGAGGAATCTCCGTAACTGTCTAACCATAATGATTAGTGCTATAATCACCCCAATTGTTGTTCTAAATTAGCTATAATAGTTATTAATCAAGTAAATAGAAGGATAAGCAGTGAATACGATTGATTTAGTTACACAAAAAATACACTTATTACCTCCTAAACAACAAGAGGAGGTTTTAGACTTTGTTGAGTTTTTAATCACAAAATATCAAGTAGACAATTCTCATAAATCTGCTGAACAATTAGCAATTGAACGCATGAAGGATCTTGATGATCCAGATAACCCTGATAAATGGGAAACTGTTGTCGATATTGGTGATGAAATTGATGAAGATGCTTTAAATGAGTGGTTAGAAAAACGTGGTTACAAAAAAACGGTATCAAATTAAACTACATAAATTATTCTCTCAAGAGGATTTATTAAGTTTACCTTCTAAACTAAAAGAGGATTTCTCCAAATACCAACAAGTTTTATCCCTTGATCCTTATCAAACTAGAGGAATACCGAGTCATAATTTAACGGGTACACTCAAAGGGTATCGAGCCTTAGAAATTGATGAAAATGGGGTTAGTTATCGTTTAGTTTATCGTATTTATGAAAAACCTGCACCTAAACGAGTGTTTATTTTAAGTTTTGCAGAACACGATCTCGCCTATGAAAAAGCTAAGGAGAGAAAGTAATGACTATAGCACTACAAAAATTAGTTAGGATAGGGTAAATATGCAGCTTAAGAAATTGCAGAAATAGTAAATAAAACAGCAATTATTGATGAAGTAATGGTGTTGATATTAGAATAAAAACATTGAATCTTTAGAATCATTTTTTATTATCCTAAAGACCCAATTATTACCACAGCTAATTAATTTAACTTAATCATTTATAGAGTTTGACGAAGTTCTTTAATAGTTGAAATTGCCTCATCAAGTGCTTGAAGCGGTTCACTTAAACTTTGAGTTTCTGATTGAATAAGTTTACTCAAACTATTAATTGAATCTTGAACAGTTTGACGAAGTTTATTAGCTACTTGTTCTCTCATATCAGCAGCTACATCATCAGTAATATGTGAAATGGCATCTTCAAGTTCTTGTTTAGCTTTTTTTTCCTCATTTTTTCCTTTCCAAAAACGACGCAACGCAATAAAAATAGCACTTCCCAATGGAGTTAAAAATGCACCAATTAATGCAGCAATAATTGCATCTATGGTAACAATTCCAATAATATCATCTATGATACTCATTTGAATTTTATCTACAGCTTTGTCAACCGCATCTTGTAAATTATGACTCGATTTTAAAGGATCAATATCCCCATCAAAGCTTTTTAGCGTATCCCCTTTAAGGATAACACTCTGCAATTTTGCATCTGCTAGTTGAGCTTTAAAGGTTGCGGATAACATCTCATTAATTGATCTCATTTCATCTCGAATATCTCTGGTAATTGCATTAAAATCAAGATTACTTTTGAGTAAATCTTCAATCTCATCATGCCAACTTTCTTTTAGTTCTTCTTGAACTCCTGCTGCTCCAAATTTTTCTGATCCCCACCATTCTTTTGGATAAAGCATTTTAAAGCGATCGCCCCAAGACACACTGGGTTTCCAACTCTCCATAATTGTTTTAATCTGATAAAATAGCTCCCGTTTGATTCTGCCTTGAAGACTATCCAAACGAGACTCTAATAATTGCATAATGGTTGGAGAATTGATGGATATATTAGCCCCTAATTTTTGCAGTTGTTCTACCAATTCATCCACTGAACTTTTAACTCTCTCATTTTTTAAAAGTTCATCAGTGTCTCTCAGAGACGTTTTTAAAATTAGTTTAGGACGCTCTAATTTAATTGAAGTGCCTTCTTGTATTAGAATCTCTTTAAGAGCTTCTAACATTGGAGTAAGGTTTAGGTCTCCATATCGTCCATAACTTCTTGTTTCCTCATCTAAATATCTTTGACTGGTATTGGCTGGAACAATGGTTAATGTTCGTTTAAATAGTTGACTAATTCCAGGAAAACCAGACTTTTGATCTCCATTTAAAATCCAATTTTTTTTAGTTTCCAAGTCTTTTTGTTTTATATCATCTGGTGAACCTCTTTTAATTGTATCCCATTTATTAACAACAATTAGAGCCTTTTTATTTGAAGCATTTTCTTCAGTTAACTCTTGACTATTATTTAATCCAACTACATGATTAAGAATAAAATCATAGTCATCTTTTGTCAGATCTGATGCTGCATTGGAAAGAAAAATAACGCATTCTGCCTTATTAACAAAAGGAGCTATAGTAGTATTGTCATCAACAACACCACCTGTTCCGGGGACATCCACTAAACGAAGATGGCTTTTTTCAATCAGAAACTCATAAACATTTCTCGTCGCAACCCTGTCTCGAATAACAACGTCATCTTGTCCAGCTTCAAATTGGTGATTTGACTTTAGTAAGTTATTAATTTGATCGGGATCGATATTCAGTAAATCACAGATCATTGAGGTTTTTCCTGCTGATACTCCCCCCATAAAAACTAGAGTAAAATAGTCAATATTTTCTTCACAATCTTTAAAATCCAACTTGACTTTCTGAATTAATTGTTGTAGTTGAGAAATTAAATGAGAAAATTGAGAAAACTTTTGTAGCTGTCTACAGTGTTGATTTAACTGTTCGCAGTAGGTTGATTGTAGCTCAAAAATAGGCTCAACTTTTTCAGCAATATCCTCGAGAATAACAGGGGCAAAATCATCAAGTAAAGTTGTTGTTTCAATTGGTTGACGGAAAGTTTTATAGGTTTGGAAATTTTGAGTCATGGTTTTTCTCCGTAATTGAGTTATTGAGAATCATCAGAAAGCATCGCTTGAACTAAATCAATCGATATAAAACTTTTAAAGAAAGCTTCTAAAGCACTAGCTTGTTCGCTAAAGAAAATGTATTCTTTAAATGGCGAAACATTTTCACACTTGACTTTCAAGGTATCGTAAAAGTCCTGTTTAAATTTAGAATACCAATCAGAAAATTCATCTGCTGCTTTTTCAAAATATTCCTGAGACTGATTTAAACTATGGGTAAAAGTGTCATGGTCTTTATCCAAAAAGAAATAATCATCAAAAGCATCCCAAATTTCATAAATTGAACTTTTTAAGCTAGATAAAATTGATTCATATTCAGGAAGAGTTACGTGAATAGTTTCTCCTAAAAAATTTTGACCCATAAAAGATAAACTAACTTGTAAATTTGTAGCAAAATTGACAAATTCTTTGATAATCTCTTCTTGATATCTATCTTTACATGATTTAGAAGCATTCTTTTTTCTTGTAAAATTATCTCCTTGCCAAAAGCGTTCCGCATCTGTAGTTCCATAAGTATTTAGCTCATCAAAACAACGTTCTCTAATACGTTGAAGACGAGAAGCTACATTTTCAACTTCTCTATCAATTAATTGTTCTGTTCCATTGGTAATTGCAGTAGCAATTGCTTCAGCTTTATCTGATAAATGCTCTTGTTTTTTGTCTAATTCAATATAATTGATAGCTAACGGGATATACTTTCTTGATAAGTCATATAATTTATATATTGTGCGATTTAGAACACCATCATGATTTGATTTTAGTGCTTCGTTGATCTCTTTTCTTAACTGCTTCTCTAGGGAATAATCACTATATTTCCTCGCTTGAGAAACTGAGAAGGGTACGACAGGAATCTCATAATTAAAAAGATTAGCAATGCCAGAAAAGTTCATTTTGGAATCGCCATAATATAGAAAATCAATATATTTTTTAATTTTTTTATTCTGTATATGCTCAGGTAAATCAGAAAGACAATCTATTTTATTAATTATAATAACAACTTTTTGAAGTGCATCAGTTTTAATTACTTGATCACTTTTTAGAAATTCATAAAGATGATTAGGAATTGGATAATTACAATCAAGAACCATCAGCAAAAGATTAGCTCTATTTAAGATTCTTGTTACAACTTCATCATCTTCATCACTTAAAACAGAACCCAATCCTGGTAAATCAAAAATAACAGTATTCTCATCGAGTTTAGCTTCTTTTGCATCCGAAGTTTCTCGAATGGGTGCTTCTTGAAAAACTTCTGACTCTCCTCGATTTAAAAGGTAATTGCCTAATGCTGATTTTCCTACATTAACCATCCCGACTAAAGCAATTACTTTAAGATGATAATAATTTTCTACAAAGTCCCAAAACTCATTTAATTGCTCAATATCTTGCACAATCATTGGACTTAGATTCAATGACTCAAAATGAGACAAGTTATCATCTTGAGGTAAAACCGTAGTTGACGGAAGTAAGCTTAACGCTTCAATTAGCTGTGTTTTAGTTTGAGAAAGAGCAACAAGAGTATTCATGCTATGCTTTTTTGAGTGAACATAGTATTATCTGGCTATTACATCATTATAGTTAGAGAATAAATAGAGTTATACTAGGTAAACATCAGGAAATTACTTAGAATTACATCAGGAATTGTCATCAAAGAATAATATGGTAAGCATTGACAAACAATTTACCCAAGCTGAGCAGGAATGGGACTTAAAAACCCTCTATACAGACTTAGCGTTTGCTAAGGGTAAACCCCTAACTCCAATGGAAAAACTACATTTACGTGCCTTATTATGTGGTCATAGTCCCACAGAAATTGCTGAAAAGCTGGGAAAGCAACCGAAAGGCGTAGAAACTGACCTTTGTGCTAGTGTATATCGTTACGTTAAAGGACTTTTAGATAAAAATAATGAAAGACTCGAAAGTTGGCGTAAAATTAGTGAATGGTTAGACGACGCAGGATATAAACAAGAATTACCTTCTCAAGTTCCTCTTAATGAGTTGTTACCTAATAAAAGTGTTGTTAATGTTACAAATATTTCTATCGAGAATAATCAAATAGTATTTCAAATTAATTTAAAGATTCCCACATCACAAATCGATGATTCTTTTGATAGTAGTTTAGAAGAAAAATTAGATAATTTATGATTTTTAATCCTCATTCAAATCAGCAATCAAATCTTCTACTGTTCCCCTTTTAGCTGTTCCTGTAGCGATCGCTTGTTTTAATTTCTTAAAATTAGTCAAAATTTCTTTTTCTCTCGTTTGGTCTTTATATTTATGGAGCATTTCTAGCAATAAATCTTGTTCATCCCCTGATAAACTCTCAAACAAATTGAGCATTTCCTGCAAAGTCATCATTTCACCGCTTAAATACAAACATCAAACTCTAAAAAAAATTGGTAGAAAATTAAAAGCTAAAGCTAATCTTTTGCTAATTGCCTTCATATTTCAGGCGGTTTAAGCATTCGCCAAATTTCGATATCAACTTGTTCCAAATAATCGGATTCTAATTTCCCAATTTGACGGATAATCCGTTTAGGATCAATTGCTCGCAACTGAAACACCATTGCTACAGAGGGCAAAGTTAATCCATTGATTAATGAAGGTTCGATCTTGACTGTAAAAGGAAATCTTAGAGCAGCCAAGGAAGAAGTGAGAGGAACAACTATGAGCATAGGAGAAGATGAACCATCGGTTTGTACTGCTATAGCTGGACGATTTCCTGTTTCTTCTCGTTGATCTGAGGAAGGTAAGCGAACTAAAATGATATCTCCTCTTGCCATTTATAATTCCTCAATTGCCAGTCTTGACTCTATACTTAACCAATCTTCATCACTTGCTGTTTCCCACAGTTCAAATTCTTTTTCTAATGCTTTTGTTTCCTTTTCCCTTGTTTGGTTCCTATATTTATGGAAAATTTCTAGCAATAAATCTTGTTCATCCTCTGATAAACTCTCAAAAGATTTGATCATTTCCTGCAAAGTCATTATTGTACCTCTTAACTATGATTATTGTTATAAATATCAGCGGTCTCGCTCCGCGAGTGCTGCCGCACCGCTAACTGATTTGAGATCAACTTAAGTCTTACTCACTTTCCCAAACCGTCTTTCTCGCTGTTGATAATTTAATAAAGCGTCGTGGAGGCTATGACGATCAAAATCAGGCCAAAGGGTTTGAGTCACATAGATTTCTGCATAAGCCAGTTGCCACAACAAAAAATTACTAATACGCATTTCTCCACTGGTGCGAATTAATAAATCAGGGTCAGGAATACCTTTGGTATATAAATAATTTTCAAATAAATTTTCGTTGATATCATCTAAATTGAGAAGCCCTTGTTTAACTTGTTGAGCGATCGCGCGACAACTTTGGACTATTTCTTGACGGCCACCATAATTAGTAGCCACTGTAAATTGAACCCCTGTATTCTTTTCTGTATCTTCCATCGAGCGATAAATTTCTGATTGTAGGGAAGGGGGTAAGACATCCAAAGCACCGACAAAGCGAATTCTGACATTTTCAGCCATCATTTCCTGAAGTTCACGGCGCAGCACTCGTTCAAACAGGGTCATCAAAAACTCCACTTCTTCGAGGGGTCGGCCCCAATTTTCTGTGGAAAAAGCATAGGCTGTCAAAGCGGGAATACCCCAATCTCGACAACAACGGAGTAAATCTTTGAGGGCATCCACCCCCCGTTGATGCCCCATAATACGAGGCAGTCCACGACGTTTTGCCCAACGACCATTACCGTCCATAATAACGGCGATATGTTGGGGAAGACGGGTTGGGTTGAGATCGGTTGGTAAGTCCTTTAACACAATAGGCTGCTTAACAGTCATTTCTTCTCTTCTAATGAGTTCGATGACAACATACGAAAGGTTGTTTGTAAGAAGCGTCTTCCCTTTGGGCCGATGACTCGACTGAGAAGACCCCACCCAGGAGCGACAGATTCTCCTTTAACAAGTAAGGCAAATTTGTTGTCGAGTAGTTCTTTTAGTTTACTGCTAGTTAGGGGACGATCCAAGACTCCTTTTTCTGCTAAGGAGATGGAACCGGTTTCTTCAGATACGATAATACATAAGCATTGATCTACAATTTCCGTAATGCCCATGGCAGCGCGATGTCGGGTTCCGAGTTGACGGGAGAAAGTTTTATCGGAGAGGGGCAAAATAACGCCGGCGGAGATAATGCGAGAACCCCGAATAAAGACGGCTCCATCGTGAAGTAGGGTTTTTGGCTGAAAAATGGTTTGTAGGAGGGCTTTAGAAATTTCTCCATCGATAGGTACCCCTTGATCAACGAACACCCTCATATCGATTGAACCAGTTGTTTCAATGACAATCAAGGCTCCTGTACGGTTTTGAGAGAGTTCTCTGACGGCTTCCACCAGTTCATCAACTACGTTATTGGGTTTGATGGTGGTGGGTTTTCGTTTGAAGAATTCGAGGATTTTTCCTTGTCCTAATAATTCCAGAAATCGCCGAAACTCTCCTTGGAAAATAACCGCCATGGCAACGGCTGCGCCCAAGACTAATTTTTCCAGGACAAATTGCAGCAGTGTGAATTGGAGCTTTTCGCTAATCACTGCCGCTAACATAAGCATGATCAGCCCCCGAACCATGTACAGGGTACGACGCTCCCCAATGGCGAGAAGCATCAAATAGGTTAGCAGCAGCACTAAACCGATATCAATGCTGTTATGAATTAGCTCTGGAATTAGGGCTGGCGGTGTCCAGTGTTGCTCAGGAGGCTGACTTGACAGGAAGTAGGATGACAAGATGAATGCTCAATGAGAACAAAAAGGGATAACAAAAAGGGGGTTAGGAAAGAAGCTTTTGGGGTAAACAATCTTGTCGAATGAGATCGTCGTAGGATTCCCGGCGTAGGATTAGGTTAGCTTCTCCATTATGAACCAAAACCGCAGCAGGACGAGGCAAGCGATTATAGTTGGAAGCCATACTATAGTTATAGGCTCCTGTCCCCATGATTACTAGAATATCGCCTGGATGAGTTTGAGGCAACTGAGCATCTTTAATTAGTATGTCTCCTGATTCACAGTGTTTTCCAGCAACGGTTACGGTTTCGTTGATCTCGGCTGACATTTTGTTACCGAGGACGACACGATAGGCAGATTGGTAGGTAATGGGACGGGGATTATCGGACATTCCACCGTCAACGGCAATATAGGTACGTATTTCGGGGATTTCTTTCCGACTGCCCACTGTATAGGCCGTCACACAGGCGGAACCAATGAGCGATCGCCCAGGTTCAGCGATTAATTTCGGTAGGGGTATCTCACTCCGTTTACAAGCCTTCATAACGGCTTCACTAACTGCTTTGACCCATTCTTCAATACTGGGAGGATCGTCCTCTTCTGTGTAGCAAATTCCTAGACCACCGCCGATGTTTAATTCGGGTAAGGTAAGTCCGTATTCTTGTCCAATTTTTAGCCATTCTACTAAGACCCCTGCTAAGTCTTGGTGGGGTTGTTTCTCAAAGATCTGAGAGCCAATATGGGCGTGTAACCCTCGACAATCTAGGGATTTGTGTTCAGTTAGATAGGTGAAGACGGCTTCAAGTTGGTTGGGGTCAAAGCCAAATTTACTGTCTAAATGGCCGGTGCGGATATATTCATGGGTATGACATTCAATCCCAGGGGTGAGTCGGATGAGAATGGGAATGGTTCGGTTGGGACTAGAATTACCCAGTTGGGCTAGGGTTTCAAGTTCTAACCAATTGTCAACAATGATGGTACAGCCGACTTCTATAGCTTGTTCGAGTTCTACAACGGATTTATTATTACCATGAAAGTAAATTTTTTGGGCAATCTCTTGACAAGAATAGCCTAGTTGTGATAAGGCTTTTTGAGTGGTGTAGAGTTCCCCTCCTGATACCACATCAAAGCCTAAATTTTCTTTAGCAATGACTCCTACCACAGCTAAACAACTCCAAGCTTTTGAGGCGTAAATGACTTGGGACTCCCCTTGATAGTAGGTTTTGAAGTTATCTCGATACTGTTGGCAAGCGGTTCTGAGGGTGGTTTCATCGAGGATGTAGAGAGGGGAACCAAACTGTTGAACCAGGGTCTTTAGATCACAACCGCCAATTTCTAAGTGATCGTGAGGGTTGATTTTAGCGGTTAAGGGTAATAAAGACTGGTTAGGCGATCGCTTTGTTGTTTCTGTTACGTTTTTGGGTAGATAATCTTGTCCAGTATGGGAGGATTTTGTTGGTATTGCTATCATAAAGTTTCTGGTCTTTAGGGGATAAATTCGTTAAACAGTTGGGAGACTTAATAGAATCAAGAAAAAAAGTATAAAACTTTTGTAACTGCTTCTGTGATGATCTTTAACTAATCTTCAGATCTCTTGACAGGTAACTGCTGGTGTCGTATGAACCGCTTCTGACTCTTTTTCCAGAAAAAGCGACTTGATTTTTTTCTTATCATTAATGAGTGTATCAATCCTCAAACGGGATACTTTGTGACAATCATCATTAATTTTGAATTCTTTTTGATGACAAAGCTTTGTGAGTCTGATAAGGATTGGTTTTATTGTACCATCAAATTTTCTGAGACAGCCATTAAATTTTGTTCAATGTTGACGAGAAGATGAACGGTGTTTGTGGGTGACGTTGAGTCCTTCTTCTGATTGTTCTAAAACTAATAAAGGGGTTGGTTTGGCTTTTTGATCCCAACTAATGAATACCACTTGTCCTTGAATCGCTGGTTGCCAATTTTCGTTGTCTGTCATGGGGGATAAAAAGTTTTCAATACATTCTATAATTTGACTCACAGTTGATGTGCTGGACTGGGTGGGTAATTTCATCAATTTAATGCAGATGCGAAATAAAACCCCTTTATTCCACTGTCCATTTTGAGTTTCCACTTCGTAGGTTACATCAAAACTTTCATCTATGGTTCGTCCTCCTGTTATGACTCCTGCTTGAACGGTATCGGTACTGGGACGTAAGACTGCACCCACCAATTGAGTCACCTTCATTTTAATTTGATTAACGACCACATAATGAAACACTTCTTCATCCATACGCATTCGTAAATAATCTAAGTTAAATTCCCTAGCATAGACAAGATCAGGATTTGTTTCCATTTTTCTGATAGTTACTAGGGCTAATTTTAATTTTTTCTTGAGATCCTTATTTTTAAACTTTTCAAATTTTAGAGCTTTTGCCGTTTGAGTGAGTTGCCATTGACCATAAATGACTAAAACCGCTAGGATAAGTAAAAGGGCAATGGTGCTAATCATCCAAAATTGTCCACTGGAACCAGAAGAAACAGCAGAAGGACTCACAGAAAGGTTAGAAGGAGTTTCTGTAGTTTGAGCAAGCAGTGGTTGACGAGAAAACCAGGAAGAAGACATCTGGAGGATTAAAATTTTATCTTATATATTTTAAGAATTCCCAAAGCTACGGGTAAATCATACTATTGGTTAGGACAATTGTTGTATGCTGACCCTGTTATGGAGGAATTAATGAGGAACTTTTGTCTTTATTGTTGTTTAGTTATTCTTATTAGTGTTTGGGGTTGTCAGTCCCCATCTCACTCAGATATCTATCCACCAACTCCTAAAACCCATCTAGGTCAACAAGCCATGAACAATAACAGCGAAGCCCCTCAAGCCGTGATCGATGCTATTTTTAATGATATCACTAAAAACAATACAATTAGCACCGATAATTTGCAAGTGCAACAAACAGAGGCCAAAACTTGGCCTGATGGTTGTTTAGGATTAGCTAAACCTGATGAATTTTGCACCCAAGCTTTAGTAGAAGGATGGCGAATTACCGTAACGGATGGTCAAAACACTTGGGTTTATCGTACCGATCAAACCGGTCGAAATTTGAGAAGGGAATCCTAAAAAAAAGAAGCATAAATTATTAGGAATTTCTGAAATTATCCATAGAGACAAGCCATAGCTGATATGGTTGAAAAGATAGCATGATCAGGGTTGATAAAGCTTAAGTTATTTGCTTAAATTCTGAAATTTTTGCCTCTATCGTAAGGAGTAAATATGGCAACATTATTAGAACAATTGAGAGAATTTACCATTGTTGTTGCTGATACAGGGGATATTCAAGCCATTGAAACCTTCACCCCCCGTGATGCGACAACGAATCCTTCTTTAATCACCGCAGCAGCGCAAATGCCACAATATCAATCTATTGTGGATGATACCTTAAAAACAGCTAGACAAGAGTTAGGAAAAGAGGCTGATGAGTCCGATGTCGTTACGTTAGCATTTGATCGCTTAGCTGTTGCGTTTGGCTTAAAAATCTTGAAAATCATTCCTGGCCGAGTTTCAACTGAAGTTGACGCTCGTTTATCTTATGATACCGAAGGAACCCTTGAAAAAGCCCGTTACCTGATTTCTGAATACGAAAAAGCTGGCGTTTCCCGCGATCGCATTTTAATTAAAATTGCCTCCACTTGGGAAGGGATTAAAGCAGCAGAAATCTTAGAAAAAGAAGGAATTCACTGTAACCTAACGTTACTATTTGGAATGCACCAAGCTGTCGCTTGTGCAGAAGCCAATGTTACCTTAATTTCTCCTTTTGTTGGTCGTATTTTAGACTGGTACAAAAAAGAAACAGGAAAAGAATATACCCCTACAGAAGATCCTGGAGTAATGTCTGTTACCAGCATCTATAATTATTACAAAAAATTTGGTCACGAAACTGAAGTGATGGGGGCAAGTTTCCGTAATACTGGGGAAATTTGTGAGTTAGCGGGTTGCGATTTATTAACGATTTCTCCGAAGTTATTAGATCAGTTAAATTCCACTGAAGAAGCGTTACCCCGTAAGTTAGATCCTGACGCATCTGCTAAGATGGATATTGAAAAAATTGTCATGGACAAAGCAACTTTTGATAAGATGCACCAAGACGATAAAATGGCTTATGAAAAGTTAGATGAAGGTATTAAAGGGTTTACAAAAGCGTTAGAAACCTTAGAAGAAATGCTCAAAGAGAGATTAACTCGCATCGAAGGTGAAACAAAGGTTAATAACGCAGCGGCTGATATTTTCCGAGTTTATGACTTAGATGGTGATGGCTTTATTACCCGTGAAGAATGGGCAGGAACTGATGTGGTTTTTGATGCCATTGATGTTAATCATGATGGCAAAATTACCCCTGAAGAAATGGCGGCAGGGTTAGGGGCTGCTATTCGTTTAGCTGAAGTTTAATCGATAGCTTAACTGTTAACTCAATCAATTAAAATTAAGGTGCGTTACTCTTTCAGCAGCGCACCTTTTGCCAAATATAATCAACCATAGTTTGGGAAAAAACATGGATAAAAATTTAGCAATTTATCGTATTTTAGATGCTAATTTAGATCGAGGGAGGGAAGGGCTAAGAGTTATTGAAGAATGGTGTCGCTTAGGATTAGAAAATAGTTATTTGGCAGAAAATTGCAAAAAAATGCGTCAAGAACTTGCACATTGGCATACCTCAGAGTTACGGATGGCTAGGGATACACCTAATGATCCAGGAACTAATTTATCCCATCCTCAAGAAGAAAAAAGAGAGAGTATTGAACAACTTCTACAAATTAATTTATGTCGGGTACAAGAAGCGTTAAGAGTATTAGAAGAATATGGAAAACTATACGATCCAAATATGGGAAATGCTTGTAAAAAAATTCGTTATCAAGTATATACTTTAGAAAGTGAATTATTACAAAATAATCTTTGTCAAAAATTAAAACAATCTACCTTGTATTTAGTAACCTCTTCAACAGATAATTTATTAAAAACCGTAGAATCGGCTTTGCAAGGAGGACTTACTTTAGTTCAGTATCGGGAGAAAAAAATAGATGACACAATTCGTTTAGACATTGCTCAAAAATTGTGTAAATTATGTCATCAATATGACGCTTTGTTTATTGTTAATGATCGGGTAGATATCGCTTTAGGTGTCAATGCAGATGGGGCTCATTTAGGACAACAAGACATTCCTGTTGCTTTAGCAAGACGAATTTTAGGACCGAAGAAAATTATCGGACGTTCTACCACAAACCCCCAAGAAATGGCAAAAGCTATTGCAGAAAAGGCTGACTATATTGGAGTTGGTCCTGTGTATGCAACCCCCACTAAACCAGATAAACAACCTGCTGGTTTAGACTATGTTAAATATGCAGCAGAAAATTCTCCCATTCCTTGGTTTGCTATTGGTGGAATTGATGAAAATAATGTGACTGAAGTAATGGCATCTGGTGCAACTCAAGTGGCTGTCGTTCGTGCTATTATGGAAGCAGACGATCCGAAAAAAACGACACAAAAATTATTGAAAAAATTAAAGGGCCAATAATAAATGAATAGTATAGAAACAGTTAAATTGCAGGTAAATGGAGAGGAAAAAACTTGTTCTTGTGGAAACAATTTACCTCAATTTTTAACAGCAATGGGACTGAACCCTCGCTTAGTCGCTGTCGAATACAATGGAGAAATTTTACATCGGCAATATTGGGATAATACAATTTTAAAAACAGGCGATCGCTTAGAAATTGTTACCATCGTTGGAGGCGGTTAGGTAATTAATAATTAATAATTGATAATTAATAATTAATGAGTTTTAAAATGGCTAATCAAACCTTACAATTAGATTCAAAATTATATGAATATTTTAAACAAGTTTCTGTGAGAGAAGCTGAAAGCTTAAAACAGTTACGAGAAGAAACTGAAAAGCATCCAATGGCTAGAATGCAAATTGCACCAGAACAAGGTCAATTTATGGCATTATTAGTGCAGTTAATGGGAGCAAAAAAGACCCTCGATATTGGAGTTTTTACAGGATATAGTGCCTTAGTGGTTGCCTTAGCTTTGCCTCCTGATGGACAAATTATTGCTTGTGATATTGATGAAGAAACCACAAAGATAGCGCAACAGTTTTGGGAAAAAGCAGGGGTTAGTCATAAAATTGATTTACATCTTGCCCCTGCATTAGAAACCTTAGATCAATTAATTGCAGAGGGACAAAATAATACCTTTGATTTTGCCTTTATTGACGCTGATAAAAGTAATTATGATAATTATTATGAAAAAGCATTATGGTTAGTGAAACCAGGAGGATTAATTGCCATTGATAATGTATTATGGGGGGGGAAAGTAGCTGATCCTGATACCAAAGATAATCGAACGCAAAAAATTAGAAATTTTAATCAAAAACTATCTCAAGATACGAGGATTTTCCTAAGTTTAATTCCTATCGCTGATGGATTAACTTTAGCTTTAAAGAAATAAACTGATAAAATTTAATTTAATGATATAGGAGATAAAAATTTATGGCTAAGAGAATCGTTGTTTTTAATCATAAAGGTGGAGTAAGTAAAACAACTTCTATCTATAACATTGGATGGATGTTATCTAAAAATAGTAATGTTTTAGTGGTGGATGCTGATCCACAATGTAATTTGTCGAGTTTAATGCTTGGTGATAAATTTGATCAATACTATCTAGATGATGCAACAAAAAAAGATAATATTAAAGAAATTTATCCATTTAAACTGGTTTAATTGCTATACTGTTTAGCGTAGTGGTTAATTAAACCCTAAATATTGCCCGTAATAGTAAGCAAAAGGGGGCGAATATGGCTAATAGTCGTCGGGTTTCTCGTGTTTCCTCGTTAATTAAACGCGAAGTCTCTCAAATGCTTCTGTTTGATATTAAAGACGATCGCGTAGGTGCTGGAATGGTGAGTGTGACCGATGTATATCTCTCTGGAGACTTACAACACGCTAAAATTTTTGTCAGCATCTACGGTACAGAAGAAGCGAAAATTGAAACCATGCAGGGGTTAAAATCTTCAGAAGGATATGTTAGAAAAGAATTAGCACACCGTATCCGTTTAAGACGCGCACCTGAAATAACATTTGTTGAGGATCATGGTATTGAAAGGGGTGATAAAATGCTGCATCTCCTTAATCAAATTCGAGAAACGATCCCTCCAGAAGATGAGTCTTATAATGCAGAAGATTAATACAATATAAACCTCTGTGACTAATTTATTACCTGATTGGACTCAATTTACCTTAAAAGAAAAGATTGGACAACTGATCATAGTTCGTGCGTCTGGTTATTTGTTTGATCATCAAATTCGTTACCCTGTCTGGGAAACTTCTAACCCTCAATTATCTCATTGGTTAGAAACTTTAAATCTAGGCGGGGTTATTTTATTAGGGGGAAGTGCAGCAGAATTATTATTAAAAACGCAACAGTTACAAAAATGGTCAAAAACTCCTTTATTTCAAATAAACAACCTCGCCCCACTTCATCAACTCCTGCTATTAAGATTTGTGAATGAGAAAATAATTGAGCAGACATTAAGCTAATTTGATATAATTCAAAGATATGTATAAATTTTAGAAATTTTATTATGGCATTCTTCCGTCAATATATTGCTCCTCTGTTAATTGTTTTAATGTTTTTGGTGGCCTTAGTTGCGGTTACAGCCCGTGCCTTCTTGCCATCAGATTTATCAGCGCCTGCTCCCATCGATGATATTAGTTATCGATTGTAAGTCGTCTTGATTTGGTTATCACAAGTTATAATAGCCAAACCCTTTAAGAAAATGTACTTAAAGTTTCATTTTTTAGATTTCTTATCTTCTATGGTAAAATAAGAAGTAGAAATCCTTTGAACTTTTATTCTAATTTTTTAGTTTTATTATCAATGACAGCTTATTTTAAAGTTTATGAACCCTCGGGAATGGTGGATGGAACAAAAGCCCATCAGTTTCGCCAAGAGATCCAGAAACTATTGGAGACAAAACCTAAAGTTATTGTGATTGATTTTAAAAATGTTAGTTTTATGGATAGCTCAGGTTTAGGGGCTTTGGTTTTATCTTTGAAAACCGTTCGGGCTGCTGGTGCTAAACTATTTTTATGTTCTGTTAACGAGCAAGTCATGATGTTACTTGAATTAACAGATATGCACAAAGTTTTTAGAATTTTTGACAGTCGAGAAGAATTGGAAAAAAACATTATGAATGTATAACTTTGATCTTTAAAAATCTTTTATAAAGCTGACTTCAATAATCGATAAATCGTCATCAAACTTTTCCCTAAAATTAGAGGATTTAAGGCAGTTAATTAACCGATCTAGATTAGCTGAATTTTCCATTTGATAGTCTTGAACCATAGACAAAAAATTATTGAATCCTAGAAGATTACCATCTTCCTGTTCAATTTCATAAATGCCATCACTAAATATATATAACTTCGATAAACTCTCAATCAATAGAGATTGACTGGTATAAGTTGCATCAGGAAACATTCCCACAGGTAAACCAGGGGTTTTTAAGCGAGTTTCTCTTAGTTCTTTTTCTGTATTTGGAGTCAACAAAATAGCAGGAGGATGGCCAGCACTAGCATAAATAAGTTCACAGTTATTGCAATTATAAACCCCATACCAAATGGTAAAATATTTATCATTAGTATCGCTCATTTGAAAGGTTTTATTAAGTCCAGTTAAAATCTCATTTGGTTGATAATAATTAACTTGACTTAAATTTTGGGAACGAAGTAAATTAATAACAGCTAAAGCTGGTAAAGCAGCGCGCAGTCCGTGACCTGAAACATCTAAAAGATAAAGGGCTAGATGATCATTATCTAACCAAAAATAATCAAATCCATCGCCTCCTAACTGACTCGAAGGGAGAAAACGAGAATCAATGGTTAAACAATGATGTTTAAGGGGTTTGGGTAAAATAGAGCTAACATATTCAGCCGCTTCTGCTAATTCTGCTTCTAAAAGTCGCTTTTGTTCCGTTAAATCTTGACTTAATTGATGTAATCTTAATCCCGCCCTAATTCTAGCAATAAACTCATTCATTTCAATGGGTTTACAGAGGAAATCATCAGCCCCTGCATCTAACCCCTTAACTCGATCTTCAACTGATCCTAAAGAAGTCAGTAAGATAAAAAAAGTAGTGGCTAAATCGGGAATACTCTTCACCTGACGACACACCTCTAAACCAGTCATTCCCGGCATTACCCAATCACAAATAATCATCGCCGGATGTAATTCCTTAGCCTTGACTACCCCTTCCTCCCCTTCACTAGCGCAAACCACATCATAACCCTGACGTTTGAGGGTTCTCTCCAAAAGCAAGCGAATACTGTGATCGTCATCAATCAGTAAGATTTGAACCATAATTGATAGTTATGAGGAGTGTAAGCAAGAATTGACCCAAAAAACTTAAGCGCCATCCAACAACAACTTAACTACTATTGTGAACTACCACACGAGTCCCGCAAGCGTACAGCGTGGGCTTCCTATCCAGCAGATAGCGGTGTAGTGGATTTCTTGCGTCCTCCTCTACCACGCCTGACATCTGGACAATAGGCTTTATCCCCCGTTCCAGAGGTCTGTCTTGAGTGGGTCTTACATTCGGATTGCGGACTCGCAGAGGGGCGAAGCCTAGCCGAATTACGCACTCGCAGAATTCGTAGCCCTTCATCTCGAAGGTTAATTGAAGCGTTGATGTCCCTATCGTGTTTTGTTTGGCAGTTTTCACAAGTCCAGGTTCTGACATCAAGAGGTAAACTACCTACTTGATTTAAGCAGACATGACAAGTCTTAGAACTGGGGAAGAACCTATCAACTTCTTGATAGACTTTTCCTTCCTGTTCTGCCTTATATTTGAGCATGGTCATAAACATTCCCCATCCGACTTGATGAATGGCTTTGGCTAGTTTACCCCACTGCATCATGTTTTTAACTGCTAGATTTTCTACAATAATGACTTGGTTTTTGTCCACTAAGCTACGACTTAGTTTATGCAGGAAATCTTCACGACAGTTTGTTATTTTACGGTGAACTCTGGCTACTTTTTTTCTGGCTTTATTACGGTTATTAGACCCTTTTTGCTTTCTAGAAAGTTGCTGTTGTTTTACCTTTAAATTCTTTTGATATTTATCGAAAAATCTAGGATTAGCATACTTACTTCCGTCGCTTGTAATACAGAAATGAGTTAAGCCTACATCAATGCCTATGGCTTTTCCCTCTGTACTAGGTTTAGGCTTCTCTTTGCCATCATCAAATAAGACAGAAGCA
Source organism: Crocosphaera sp. (assembly GCA_030064955.1). Classification (GTDB taxonomy): domain Bacteria; phylum Cyanobacteriota; class Cyanobacteriia; order Cyanobacteriales; family Microcystaceae; genus Crocosphaera. Next base: position 700 of record JASJDW010000105.1, on the reverse strand, counting down.
AAGTATTGTCCTGAACAATTTTTCGACACGGTAACGGTTTTAATCTTTCCCTCAATAGGACGATGGATAACTGCTTTGACATCTCCTATTTTTGGAATTTGCAAGTAGTCATCAAAAACTTTGACGTTTTGAGGGTACTGTATAGACTGCCTACCGTGTTTTGACTTAAATCTAGGATACTTTGCTCGTTTTTCAAAAAAGTTGTTAAAAGCTACCCCTAGATTAAGGCAAACTTGCTGTAAACAAGCTGAATAAGCCAAAGATAACCACTCATATTCTTTTTTGAGTTGAGGGATTAACTTTTTGACTTCATAGCCTGATAATCCCTTTCCTGTGTCTATATATGTCTGATTGAGCAAGTTTAGGCAATAATTCCATAGCCATCTGCAATTTCCAAAGCTTTGCTCTAGGGATTGCTGTTGCTCTCTATTTGGATATAACCTTAGCTTGACCACCTTGAGCATATTAGAGTGAACTGGGTTTGCTATAAAATATGATAGCAGAGATTTGGGAAATGTGGACGCTACGCAGGTTTAATTTATTGCTCGAAATTCATGAGATGTCCGTCGTTGCACGGCAAATCATCAAAAATTTGGGTCTGAAACCCCGTCGTTCTACGACGGCTTTATTACGACGGCTTTATATGGTAGGCTAGTAGTGGTCAATGACCCACCCAGACGATGGAGACATAAAGCCTAAC
>JASJDW010000104.1 GCA_030064955.1 Crocosphaera sp. | reverse complement strand
GCGATCGCAAGCCGTTTTTCCTACACCATAAGCAGCACCAAAAATATAGGATAGTCCACCCCAAGAATAAATAGTACAAATGAACTGGAGCGCAACCTGGGCATTATAATGGTGGATAAAATACCAAATTATTATCAACTAACCTCAGATGGCACTTTTTTGTAGCTTTGTTAAATCTACCCCTTATTGGCAAATCCATTGACGTGCCTGGGGTAATTGGTCATTGTGAAACACTTTAACGGGAGAGGGAATTTTCTGCACCTCATTAATTTTTTACTGAATTTATAACATCACTAATTTTTCTAACTAAACCAATCAGTGCTAATGTCCCCAAAGTCATTAAGAAACTTGGTTCTGGAACTACAACATTATCGGCTGGAGTTTGATACAGCACCTGAAATCCCGTGCTATCTATGTCAAGGACAATATCGGAAATGCCATCACCATTAACATCCCCAACTGCTAAAGAATGAAAATTATCACCTGGACTTTCTATACTGACAATTTGTTTGTCAAAGTTTCCTTCCCCATCACCTAAATAAACATTTAAATCTGAAAAATTTTCCTGTTTAGCAAAAACATCCAAATTGCCATCATCATTAAAGTCTGCAATTCCCACTTCTGTTGATACAATACCTCCGGAAACAGTTGTAGGTATTAAGTCCAATTGTTGTAGATCCCAAATCAGACTTCCTCCTGATGAACTTCCCTTGAAAATCAAAATTTCTGTGTCTTCAGATAAATTAGAGCTATCGCGCTGATAAGCCACTAGATCTAGATAACTATTACGATCTAAATCTCCAACTGAAACATTTCCAACTGCTTCAGCGAAAAATGGAGGAACTGAAAAGGGATCAGTCGGTCCTACCGAATTAGACCAACTTCCATCACCTTGATTTAGATAGGCTCTTAGATAGTTAGCTCCCTGTGAGAAAGAAACTGATTCGATCCCAAAAATATCTGTTAAGTCATCATTATCTAAATCAGCAACACTCAGTGAAAGACCGTTACTTAAGGGAAAGCCTTGATTGGGGGCTGATTGTTCTCTAAAGTTACCCTGTCCATCTCCATAGAAAACTTTTGCGAACGGTCTGCCAACACCATCTAACAGATCAAGATTTCCATCTTGATTGAAATCAGCTACTTGAACTCTCCAGGAATAGGTTGGATCTATACTACTGACAAGCCAGGAACCATCACCGTTATTAGTGACATATCGCAAACCATCAAAACGAAGTCCAACGGCAATGTCTAGATCATTATCCTTATCAAAATCAGCTACTTGAAAATCATGAACATCATTGTCAAACTGAATTGTATTAGCTAAATTCAAGTTATTAAATTCAGGTGAATACTCCCAAATTTCTAGAGAATTGATATTTCTGTTACCGGCAAGCAACTCTAAAGATCCATCTTGATCTATATCTACTAGCTGAATTCCTGTGTAGTTACCAGTCAAATATTCCTGCCTTTCATAATTGAGAGGTGCGATTTGTTCGCTATATGTATAAAGCATGATTTGTATTCTGCCGGATTAGCATTATTTGGTTTTAGCTAATCATAGCAGAGATACTTAAGTAAATGCAGCTAAGTTTAGGCTGTTGAAAATCGGGAAAAATGGCTAAAATATGTGTACACAACTTTTATGTCGTTAAAAGAAGGTCGAGAAATCAGGAACTAATAATTGATAACTAAAACAAAAAACTAACTTTATTGTGCGAATAAAATTTTCCGTTTAGAGAGAGCAGACTGTCCAAAGACATCATGTACCCATTGGGACAAATCAGAAGAATGGACAGTAGTAAGAGCATCTTTGATAAACTGCTATCCTTTCGTCACACATAAGTTAATAAAATGAAAAACGCTGAAAGGTAGAAATCATGAGCCATAGAATTAATTATTAAGGAAAACAGAATAAGAAAAGAGGACTGTTATTTTCAAAAAGTATAAAGTAATTCAAAGAAAAGTAAAAAATCGATTAAAATAGATGAAGATAAATAAATAAAAATTAAGGAAGAAAGTGAGATAAAATGAAAGTAAGTGAAAAGCCTAAAAAAACTTATTTAATCTGGGTTGTCCTAGAATTGATTTAATGGATTAGGCCCATAAAAGTTAAAAAAGAGAAGAGTATTTACTCATTAAGAATAAGGAAAAAAGGCTCAAAAGTCAAGATTGACTAAAATCATATTAAAGAGGATAATGAAGGGAGGATAAGACAATGAAAGAATGGGTTTCTGAAGAACTGAAATATCTTGATTTAGGAGATAAACGGTTAAATACGAGACTCGGTAAAATCGTTTCGGAGTTGTGGGAACATCCTCCAGTTTTATTATACTTATGGTTGTTACAACCTTGACAAGCTAAAGCTAAGTTATCTAATTGAGTTTGACCACCTTTACTGAGAGGATAAATATGTTCAAAGGAGAAGGTTTGTGTAGCGAACTTTTCTTGAGAATAACAATATTCACAACAATAATTAGCCCGAATTTTGACAGATTCTTTAAGTTGAGGGGTCAGTTTCTTATCAGTCATTAATGGTTGGTTTAATTCCAAGTTGTGTCATTAAATCAGTGAGAGAAATTTGACGTAATTGAGCTAATTTAGCAAGAGATTCTAAACGGTTGGCTTGATGATTTTCAAAAGCTTCCGTTAATTGGAGTAATTCATAATACTCTTGTTCAGTTAAAGTTTCCTGATTTCTTTTGTGAATTAAAATTTGATAACGCTTTTGAATATCTGAAGAAAGTCCTTGATTAATTTGTAATAATAAGTCAGTTTCATTAGTGGATAGTGATGGGGCTTGATGTTGGGCTTTAAGAGCAATAATGTCTTGAAGAAATCCGTCTAATTCAGATGAGCTTAATTGTTGAACGGCTGCTAGTAAATCGTCTTTAGATAATTGAGCTTGAATTTTAATGGTAGGCATTGATTAATTTTTCTCAAAGTAATTGATGACCAATAATCTATCTTACTATTTTAGCATTGGCTATTAATTTTAGTCAGTTTAGTCAGATTTTTACTATCGAATTTTTTGAGTTGGGTGATAGTTAATTGCGTTGACTTAATTGGTGAATAGCATAACGAAAACCATTAAGATAAGCTTGGGAGTGAGGAGGATAATCACGGGTTTTCCCATCATTTACCGCATCAGAACAGCCTCTACGAAATTCATCTTGTTCATGCTCCCAAAAGGTCTTAAGTCGAACTTTTTTCAAGGTTTGATACCCGTCCATAGAAATAGAATCATCAAGGAAAGTTTCTAAGCAATCGCGGGAAAAAGGATTACGTTTTTCAAGAATATAATGACCATCATAATATTCAAAGAAAACTTCGCAAACATTCTCAGTGAGATTGAGTTCTGTTTTTTGTTCAACAGAAGTATTATGATAAGAATAATGTTCAAAGAATCGGAAAAATTTTTTAATTCTAAAATGAAACTCGACCAATGTAAGGAGATTTTCGGAACAATTAGTAATAGAGGTTCCCGTCTTTGGTTCATTCAAATCAGAAACTACAATGGCCATCGGATAAGTGTTCCAAATACGAAGGCGACACTTTGAATCCCAATTTGAGTTTTGTTGATGAGGATAACCAAATCCTTTCCAGATAATGATTTTATCAATAGTGAGTTTGTTAGTAAAAGTCATGATTCTTTTTTGGGTCTTATATTTAGTTGGTGTTTATAGTGTCTTATTGTCTTGATCGCAAGTCTATATTTTTTAGCTATTTGGACATCTGGTAAATTACCTAAGTCACTAAAGAAAGAATTATATTGTTCTGAGGATAATATTTTAGATAACCTGCTTTCACGCTGTCGATTTATCATTAGTGTTTCTCCTATTTAATTTTTTAAAAGTGTAATAAGGATTAAAAATCTCCACCTCAACAACGATTAATCAATAAAAGTATTTCTCATCGAGGTCTTGATTTCTTGTTTAATTTCAAATAATTTTTGTAAAGAAGAAATGATTTTTTGAAGATCATTATTATCAAGCTCATATTGAATAGAAATTTCCTCAAGTCGTTCTTTTGAAATATCAGAAAAATCTTCTTCTAGTAACCTTCTATAAGCAAGATTTCCTTTTCTCAAAATACATTGATGAATAAAAAGATTCATCAATTTATACCCCTCAGCTATAGTTTGTCCTCCTGATTTTTGATAGAGGGCGGTAGCTAACGTTAATGAGTTCATTGAATTGTCACCACCGAATATTTCTTTTAAAAGAGCCATTGAATTTTCCATTTTAAGCCTCTTATTGTTTTAGATTTGAAAAAATATTCATAAAATCGCTACGTTAACTGATTATCTTTAGGACGAAAATGATTGAACAAAAAAGTTCTACTTTTTGGATTATTATACCAATCTTTCCCTTTTTTACGACGTTGAAATAGATAGGCTTTAGGAATAGTCGGTAGGGAATTAAGCTTAAGTCCTAGCTCTTTATCAGAGAAGTGCTGGTAGTTGAGGTGATAGGTTTCAACTTCATCAATCAGATCATTTAATTGTTGTGTTAATTGTTGTTCAATAGTATCGAAATCTGTCCAGTATTCTTCAGGAATTTCTTGTCTAATCAAGGCTAAATTAGCTTGTTCTTTCATCAATTCCCAGATACCTAATGGAGTTATCCCATTTAAAAGCTTTTGGATTCGGCAATATTCAGAACCTTTGAATTTAAGTCTTAATCCATTTTCAAATTTAATAACAAAGCCTTCATGATTGCTGTCTAAAGATTTACTGACTTCAAGAATCTTTTCTATGTTAGAGTAAGGGGATTTTTGAGGAACTAATACCCCTATTTGAGAAGCAACACATTCTATTTCAGAAAAAGTCAATTCTATTCCTTTTTCAGTATAAGCTCCTAATAAAATTAATTGTTCTTCGGAATAATTGATAATAATTTTATTGTCAGGGGAAATATATTCAAATAAATAAGTCGTTCCTTCTTCTAGGTATTTTACTGGTAATTGATTTAAGACTATTTGAGCTTTTTGAGCCTGTAATGATTGTAAATCTCCCTTAGTTGAAGTTCGCCATTGATCTTGATAATAATAACAGATGATTAAAGAACCATCGAGTTTATCAAATACTTTAAAAGGTTCGGAGGGGAGGGTAATTTGTCTTTCTCCGTAATTAAAAAACTTAGGAAAAGGAGTAGCGACAATTCTTTGATTTTTTGTATCAAGGATTAAGCCTCTTGCTTGAGTATTCCATTCATTCCATTTTGCATTATAAACACAATGTTTGGTATAGCAATAAAGAGTCAAATCTTCTAGTCTATGTTCATAGATATTATTATTGTCTTTCTCAATTTGTAAATGATAAATTAATTGGTCGTAAGGGACTTGTCTGGTAAGAAGTTGTAAATTGTTAAACATAGTTAGTTGTTAGAATTATGGTAAAGTAAATAGGTTGTCCAAGCATTTTTGAGCAATGATTATCAACTTATATAATTAATCTTCACTTTACAAATAGCTTATTGACTGATTTCTCTCCTCCCTCCTAGTTAGCCTATTATCAAAGATTCCCAAAATGTATATTTGTTTAAGTCTAAAACAAATGTTAAGTTTAAATCTCCTGGTGCTGATAATCCTCTTTTAATGATGTAGGATGCCTGTTCCTTGTCTATTGGTTCGCTTATTTTCGTTTTTTCTGTTATTTGTATTCTTACATAAGTCTTGTGGCAATTGTCAATAAAATGGTTTAACTCTTTTTCTGTTAATATTGATTGATAATGCCCTAAATAATAATCTTCTTCTGTTGATTTATAGATTAGTTTATTTGGCAATAATTGAGAAACAATTATTTGTTCTTTTTCTGTTTTTGTTACTTCTTGGTTGTTGTTCATTTTATGTTACCACTATAGTTTAAGTTTTGTCGTAAATTCCAGGATAAGCGGTTGTGATTCATGATTAAGTTTCCTGTGTTTCCAATTCGCGGATTTTTCGTTTCAGCTTGTTAATGTGACTCCACAGAATTTCTCTACCTTTAGGGTTGCGCTGTAACTGTGCGAGATAGTGATCACGGTGTTGCCCTTCGTTCTTGTAAAGTGCGTCGTTTTTTCATGGTTTATTAGCAGTGCTTTTGGCCGTTTCTAAAATCTCAGAGGGAAAATAGTTTGACGGATAACGAGTAATATCAAGAATCAAGTGATTAAGCTGGTTTTGGGCAATTTCAGCCAAGCGAAGATGATCGTACCTCAACCTCGATAGGATTGTGTTGTTGTTGTTGGAGAGGACGATCGCAGATGTTGGTAAGGGGATGAAAAGTAGCGGTGGTTTTCCCAAAAGCAGAGGATTTCGAGTATGGTTGCAATGTTTGGCAATCTTTGGTTTGGAACATAATATAAAGATAAGAAACTTTTAGTTAAGAGCAGGAAAATAAAGATTTTCTCGCTCTTTTTGCTTTTTGTGACTGAAAGGATCTCGAAAAGCATGAGAGTCTGGGAGAAGAGACTTTGTAGTTGCTATTCGTTTCCTTCTACAATAAATATTATCGGAAGTGAATACAGTATGTCAAGCACTTCCGATAACAATATTGTCGTTTACGACAAATAAACTTATACTAATAATAACATCTTCATCGTTAATGAAAAGGATGTATTGTCGATTAGCTGTATTGATGGCCGAAAAAAACCCACAACTATCCCAAAGACAACTAGCAGAAGAAACAAAACTCGGTGTGACTACCATTAATCGATTATTCAGAAATGATTTTAGTCGAGTTGATACAAATACCGTTGAAACTTTGTGTGCTTATTTTGGGTGTGAAGTTGGGGATTTATTTGTACTCAAGGAGGTAGAACAAATAGTGTAACCAGAACGTTGATTAATGGGAAAGATATCTATCAACTCATTAATCAAAAAGTTTCATAATCCCCCAAGCTGGCAAAAAGTCTTGTTTGCAACAGGAATCTAAGATATAGTAAGGGCAGTATTCCTACAGATAGGATTATTGATATTCCCGCAGAAGTTTCTCAAGTTGAGGAACCCTTAAAAACCACGAAACGCCGATCTTCATTGGGGAATGGTCTCGACGTTTCATAAAAAAGGGCTTCTCTCTGTGAAATTCCTGCACCACTAACCCACGCAAAGGAGGGTAAGCCATGAGATAAGAAAGAAAATATAAATTTTTAGCAACGGTAATTAACCGCAACAACCTCATGATATAGGAAATTTGCGGTATAGGCAAGTTTGGTCTTTTAAAGAATTATTTTTGCTAAAAAAGAGGGGATTTAGATAAAAATCCCGACTCTAGTTATATTAAGTTTCTTATCTTGAGCTTACACCTCCTTATGCGCTCTTAAACCAAATTAAGGAGTAAGACAATGCAGCCCATTTTTGCCCATCCCAGTGATCAAGGGGACAAAGTAACTAACAAGCATTCACTAATGACTATGCTTATGTGTCAAAGCATAGATATGGATGGATATTTAATTAAGCTGGATTAGGAAACACTGGTGATGCCCCATGCTTGAGAACTGTTGCTATGTAAGCAAGCAGAACTAAGAACTGGTGAACACACACCAGCCCAATACATTTCTATTTTTATCTTAGTTCTAAAAGCTTAGATTTTCCAAGTGGTCATGATCATAGGGCATCTCCAGTAGTACACAAAAACTGGAGTCTAAAATGAATAGTATTAACGAAAAACATCTCAACGAATGGGTCACTGGTTCAGGAGTAGACCCGGAAATCGTGGGATTGAATGTGCGATCGCTCTTTGCCCCCGCCATTTACGAATTCTTACTCTACAGCGACAAACTACCCCGAAGAAACGATGGTCGCCTCAACAATCGCACCTTGAAAGCTAACCAACACCTAGACGATGGAGGATGGGGACTAAACGCCATTGACCCAGAAACAGGGGAAGATAGGCTGTGGGGCCAGTTAAAACCCAACACCCCCAAAGTAACGCCTGACGGAAAAGTGAGAAAATACGAAGTACCACCCTTTGAACCGGTTGAAGCCATTTGCTTGAAAGTCTCCCGTCGTATCGGATTAAAAGTAGCCAAAAAAGCAGGTTTATTCAAGGAATACAGGGAACGTATCCGTGAACAATGGATAATGACGGAGGGCATCACTTACAAAGAATTTCTACGCCAAAAGGATCAGTTATTTTGGAAATGGGTGAGGGAAAATCCAACGGTGGCGATCGCCGTTGTAGAGGGTTCCAAAAAAGCAGGAGCATTGTTGTCCCAAGGCATAGCAGCCGTCAGTGTCCCTGGCATATGGAACGGTAGTCCCAAAGACGAAAACGGAAACCCCACTCTCTTGCCACAGCTTCAATACTTTGCCCAACCAGGACGAGAAATCGTAATTGTTTTTGACCAAGACGAGAAGCTAAAAACCCAGGCTTGTGTAATAGCGGCCAGGGAAAGACTAGCATCGTGCTTCCGTGACGCTTGTTGTAAAGTTTTGTTTCTGTCGTGGGACACGCCAGAGAAGGGGATCGATGATGCGATCTCGAAGAGATCCGCTTCGCGGTGCGTAGCTAATGGACGAGAATGGTTCACAGAAGTATGGGAAAACCGTAGCGTTGAACCGGCCTCAATCAAAGTAAGCAAGTTAGAGCATAACTTACCCAAGTGGAATGAGAAAAGGGTATGTGAGTATTTGGCATCTTTATACAAAAACAGACTTATTTATGAAGGGATAACAAAAGACTGGTATTTATATAATGCCGAAAAAGAGGGAATATGGGAGTTAATTACTAAAGAACGCTTAGAACAGAGGTTGATGCTAGAACTAGACGCAGTAGTAGATAAAGCAGAAATCATAACGCAGGAAATCCAGATGGCTATAAAGGCGGTAAAAGGGAGTAATAGAGAGAAAGTAGAAAAATCAGGAATAATAGAGCAATTAAAACAGCAATTACCCAGAGTCTCAGACTATAAGTTTAGTTTTGTCGAAGCAATAGGCAAAAGGTTATCGAGGGTATTGTTAGTCAATGAAATGTCTAGTAACGCTCAAAAAGGACTCATACCCTTTCGTAACGGGGTATTAGATGTTGAGACAAAGGAATTATGGCCCCATAGTCCCACCAACTACCTAACTTGGTGTTTACCATACGACTATAATCCACTAGCAGGGTGTAACCCCATCAAGCAATGGCTATTAGAAATGTTGGAAGGGGATGCAACCCTAGTAAACCTAATCAGGGCTTACCTTCATGGTATCGTCACAGGACGGGCTGATTGGCAGAAATTCCTAGCCTTATGTGGACCGGGAGGAAGTGGGAAGTCCACGATTACGAAATTAGCGATCGCGTTAGTAGGACCGGAAAACGTCCACATCACGGACTTAGACATTTTGGAGAAGGATAAATTTGAAACCGCAAACATCAAATATAAAAGGCTGGTAATCATCAATGAGGCTATCAGTTACAAGGGCGTGAAAAAGCTAAAAGCACTAACAGGGGGAGATCGCCTAAGATTTGAGGAAAAGTACAAACAAGCATTGAGCAGTTTCTATCCCGATGCTTTAGTGATAATCACCTCCAATGAGCCGATTAAAACGGGAGATGTGCGACTCGTTTCTAATTAGAGTTCCCAAGACAGGGTTAAACAACCCAGCAAGGGTAACGAAATTAGAGTTAGGTAATCAAAACCTTAGAGGAAAATCACGTCTATTACAGATGATTCTCGAAGAACTCGGAAGAGAAAGAAAGGTCTTTGATTATGAGTAGTAATACTCAAGAGCAGCTAGGGAAACAAGGGAAAGTTATAAAAGTTAATGAAACTAGAATAGCAATTACCGAACCAGCTAAGTAGGGATTAACGAACAGCATACGTACCTAGAAAACCTAATAACTTTTGGTTCCGTGAACCTAATGGTGGTTCCATTCAGAGTCAACAAGGAAATCCTTGGAGAATGACGACACTTCCCCCAATTTGATGGATTAGTACCCTCAAATTGAAGCGGGGATGAAAGTGGGTAACTCTAAATCACAAAAGAGAATCCCTGCAAGTCAACTGGTCATGGTTAGGAATACGAACCTCCGTCTTGAACCCTCTAAATTTTTAAACAGCGAAAGTGATTGATTACGCTGTGTCCAAAAAGGAAAGGCTGAAAAGTGGAAGATTGTCGCCTCTAGCCACATCGACTCTTAAAAGTAAGCAGGGGGAGAGGGGGCAGCCAGGGCAACCGAAGCTGACGGGTAGCCAACCCGTAACCTAAAACCAGAAAGCTCGGAATCAAAGGAACGAGAAAAACCCATATATCCTCTCATCACATTGGTCGATCTGATGAGTAGCTACAAACTTAAAGCGCATGGTGTATGGGAGTAGGAAGTGTTAAAAAGCCAAGGCCCATCTGTAACGGATGTGGATATGCTGACGTAACACGACTTTAAACAGATGAAAAACAAAATGAGTAGCAATGAAAATGTCTAAAGCCAGTCTAAATACTAGGATTGAATGGAACACCATCAACTGGGCGAAAGTCCAAAGAAAGGTGTTTAAGTTGCAAAAACAGATTTTTCAAGCAGTTAAGTCAGGGAACAAAGCAAAGGCTCGCAAGCTTCAAAAATTACTGTCCAAATCCTTTTATGCAAAGCTCCTCGCTGTAAGGAAAGTAACCCAGGACAACCAAGGCAAAAGAACCGCAGGAGTGGATGGGATAAAAACCATATTACCCCAACAGCGAATAAAATTAGCCTCTAGTCTAACCTTGAAAAGATATAAATCCCTTCCTTTGAGAAGGGTATGGATTCCCAAACCAGGGAAAGATGAAAAACGTCCTTTAGGAATACCAACCATAAGCGATAGAGCCATGCAATGCCTGGTCAAATTCTGCATGGAACCGTATTGGGAAGCCCAATTTGAGGGAACATCATACGGTTTTAGACCAGGACGGTCATGCCACGATGCCATAGGAGCAATCTTCAATCAAATCTGTCAGAAATCTAAGTTTGTATTAGATGCCGACATAGCAAAGTGCTTTGACCAAATTGACCACACCTACCTACTAAACAAGGTTGATAATCCATACTTCAGACCAACCATCAAGCAATGGCTAAAGGCAGGAGTGATGGACAACGGCGTATTTGAAAACACAGAGAGTGGAACGCCACAGGGAGGAGTAATATCTCCGCTACTGGCAAATATAGCACTCCACGGAATGATTGGGGATATCCAAAACAGTTTCCCTAAATCCATCTATAGAAATGGGAAGCAAATACAAGGATATAGACCCTCAATCATCAGATATGCCGATGACTTCGTAGTATTCCACAAGGAACTTGACGTAATCAACCATTGTCATTCGCTGATTAATGAATGGTTAAACAAAGTCGGATTAGAATTAAGACCCGAAAAAACTAGGATATGTCACACACTTAAAGACATAAAAATCAAGGGGACACTAGAAAAAGCTGGCTTTGATTTTCTGGGATTCAACATAAGACAATACCCGGTAGGGAAATACCAATCGGGAAAAAAATCAAATGGAAAATTACTAGGATTTAAGACCATTATTAAACCAAGCAAAAAGGCAATAAAAGCACACCATGAAGCTGTCAAAGAAGTGGTAAAAAGCCATCGTAATCAACCACAGGCAGCACTCATAAATAGATTAAACCCAATTATAAGAGGATGGTGCAACTATTACTCCACAGTATGTAGTAAAGAAACCTTCTCATCAGAAGAACACCACCTCTGGAAACTATTGAGGGCATGGGCAATAGGTAGAAGCAAGAAAGGAACTAAGAAGGCACTGGGTAAATACTTCTCCAATGGGGTTCACGGTAAGTGGACATTCCAGACAAAAGAAGATAACAGGATATACCTAATAAGTCATTCTGATACCAGAATTATACGTCACACTATGATGAAAGAAGATGCCTCGATCTTCGATGGCAATTGGACATATTGGAGTAAACGAAGAGGACAATACCCAGATACACCAAGAAGAGTATCTACTCTTCTCAGGAAACAGAAAGGAAAATGTCCGCTCTGTGGCCAATACTTTACAACTGAAGACCTGATAGAAATAGACCACATTATCCCCAAGTCAGAGGGCGGAAAGGATGAGTATAAGAACTATCAGGCTTTGCATCGTCACTGTCACGACGTAAAAACGAGAAATGACGGCTCCCATGACTGGTCTGAAAATGACTATGAATGGAAAGATGATGTAATAACTGTACCCATAACAAGGGCTGTTTAATGGGAGCCGTGTGAAGCGAAAGTTTCATGCACGGTTCTGAAGAGAGTTCTGGTAGGCGACTATCAGTTCGACTCTAACCATACCAGTGGACTTTACCGTCGAGAGATTCCCCTGACTATGAACCGGCGTATCCCTGAGAAGGATCAAAGGAAGCTGATTGACGAGCGACCCCGTGCCGGCTTCCGGCACTTGGGAATGCGCGGTGACCATGACAGGAATAACAATATCACAGGAGAATTTGCGGATTATATACCAGGGCTTCTAAATTGGGTCTTAGAGATGGATGGTGATGAAGCCACACAAATCATCAAAGACCCACTCAACCATGCGCCAGGACTCCTTAAAAGCAAGCTAGAGAACCTGATTGATACTAATAGCATCGCAGCATGGCTAAATGAGAAGGTGACTTACATCGATGGGTATGAAACACAGATAGGTTGTAAGTCCCCACTGGGAGAGTCAAAGGAGAATATCTGGTTATATGCAAATTACTGTCAATATTGTTCATTAACAGGGGTAAACGCTATTTCATCAGCCAGATTTTCCTATTTACTATTAGATTTATGTAACAATCAATTGGGGTTCACCGTTAGGAAAGGACGCGATCGCAAAGGAGCATTTATTCAAGGGCTAAAAATCCGAGATCATTTGGATGTGGATCTTCCCCCACTAATTGAGGGTATTTATACTCAGTCGTGTGATGAGTTGGTATTGACAGTCACCAGTCGCCAGTCACCAGTCACCAGTAATGGACAGTTGACAGTTACTCATGATCAATCAAAGGTTAGTAATGTTTGTGAGACAGCTAGGGGTGTAAATGAGAGAACAAAACTGGTGACTGGTGACTGGTCATTGGTGACTGAAGATGTGACGGGTAGTGTGACGGGTGAAAGGCGCACCAGTGATGGGCGTGACGGGTGTGACGACTTTTCTGAAACTTCTAACAAAAATCAATCATCATCTGTGGGACTTTTAGAAAAAGTCATAGTTTCATCGGAGACAAAATCAGAAAGAGAAAAAAATCAGAAGAACCCGTCACAGTCGTCACACTCAACATCCGTAAGGGTTACAGAGGATAGCCAGCCCGTCACAACCCACCCCCTAACCCCCTCCCGGGAGGGGGAACTAAAGGGGGTGGGTGAGAGGGGGGACTTAATGAAACAGATTGATTTAGAAATGGCACAGCTAGGATGGTCAACTAACACAGGCAAAGAATACTTACTGAGTAAATATGGGGTAAGTTCTCGTAAACGTCTGAGTGATTCACAGTTGTTAGAGTTTTACAAAGATTTGAAAGCAGCTTCATCGCAACCTATAGGGCAAACCCCTAATTATGAAGTGGGACAGTTGTTACAAGGCTTAATTCCCCACCCTATGGGAATGATCAAGGTCAAAGGAAAAGTTGTTGAGGTTAATGGCGATCTTTGGTTAGAAGATAAGCATGGTGTAACTTATCCTTTAACTGTGATGGATTCGATTAAAGTGTTGAGTAGGGCTGAGTCCAATGGGTGATTATTAGAAGAAAAGCCCCAATTTAGGGGCAATGTACTTATTAATTACCATTTACGCCTCTAGGCTAACAAATCCTAAGAATTAATGGGGGAGAAGTTGATTTGTCATTCACTTAATTAACTGTTGTGAATCCCCCTAAAGTTAGGATAGATTAGATCTTGATTGAAAAAATAACCCCTAGACTATACTAGGGGGATAATTATCTTAGATTACAAGTTCTTTCAAGTTGAATTTAGCTTGAAAGTGTTCAATCTTGGTGATTAATTCATCAGCTAAATTATCAAAATTATAATCGTGAGGACTATAGCCATCATTTAGAATACATCCTTCGACATATTCTTGGTATTGTTCAACAAAATCGTCATCACTATCCAATTGCTTTAAAACAGTTGACAATGCAAATACAATGAGTTGTTTGTCTGATTGGTCTAACATAATTAAACTCCAAAACTTAATAATTTCATTGCTATATTGGCGAAGCCAAAGTTTACTTTCATGTCATTAAAAGTAGTTTTTTATTAGCTTATCAAAAACAATTCAAAAATGATAATAATTAAACAGCTTATTAGTTATATTTACGGATTAAAAGTTTAGTCAATTTTATTTTTTATTGATTAACTATTACATTTAAAAGATGTAGTGAACTATCTAATGTTATAATAATAAATAGTTAATCGGAGATAAATAATTAAATGATTGACAATAAATATACTAATCTAATAACTAAAGCCAAAGACTTTTTTGATGACTACTATATAGTTGGTCAAGGACATATTGTTTATACCGAAGATAATCAAGAAAATATCCGATTTGAATATGAACAAGCCGTCGAAAGAGAAGATTACGATTCACAAGATAAAGAATATCTACTTGATTATACTATTTATTCTACGGAAGTTTTAATAGTAGAAAAAACTGAAGATCGGGAAGATTGGATTAATATTTTTGAGAAGATTGATAACGATAATATTATTATAACTTTTACTGTTGAATATAAATGGGGTTCGTGGAATCCAGATAAAAACAAACTTGATGTTCAAGAAATGGAGTTAGAATATTACTTTTTATTTGATAAAGATGGAAAATTAATAGATCATTACCAAGATAATTAAAATAATATTTTCCAAGGTTATTGTTCCAAACTCGCTTTAACTTTTCTAACAGTATTAATGGCAACCCCTAGTTCTTTTGCAGTTCGACGAATTGAATACCCTTTTTTTAATACAGTAGCAATAGCTTGGTTTTTAGGTTTTGCCAGAAATTGCTCAGTTGATTCAGTGATGTTAGGACGGCCAACATGAAAACCGAAAGATTTAGTTTTTTCCATCCCATGTCTGATGTACAGAGATAGTAGATATTTATCCAAGGGTTTGTTATCAAGTATTTCTTGCTCACCCTTGCTCAAATTTTTGGGCTTCATTCGCCTGAGATCACGCAACACTCGTTTAACATCATCAAAATTAAAATATTCTGTCAGAGAGCCAATGCGATGATTATATTTTCTATAGCGATACTTAAAATAATATTCTACGTTGCCTCGATGTTCCCAAAATCCCAACCCTTTAATTGATACAGAGGAGAAGTGTTGCGCCAAATCCCGCTTAATTTCAGGGATTCGTTGGTCTAAGTTTCTCGTAGTCACGCCAATTTTGTGATAGATTTCTCCATCAGCTTTAATCTCTAGAAAATACAAACTATTACTTAATATATATCGATATTTCAGCAAATAAATCTGATAGTCTATAATTGTGTCTTGTATTTCTTGCTTAACCCTAGGTATAGCTTCTTTGAACAAGGGATTGGTTGACTGAGTTGCTATAAAGTCTTTCTTCTCTAAAATTGACTGTTCGATTGAGTTTAATTTTGCGATTATTTTCGGTTCTTGAATTTGGTTAAAAAGCATCATTGATAAATCCCCTAGAACCATCTTTCCTAACTTAGTGTATTGCCACGCCCCCCTGCCATTGGCTGCATATTCGTTATACTCAGTTATTCCATAATTGCTTAAATAAGAAGCGTTGGGAATAGAACGATATCCTTTTTCATAGTTTTCTAACATTGCCTTGAGATATCTCGGTTTTAATCCTAAATCAAAGCGATCGTAAAAGGGTAAACTAACAGAATCAAATTCTTTTCCTTGAACTTGATTACAGGTTTCCCCTGCATGGGCAAAGTGGTGAGCTTTAACTTTGCCCTTTTTGGCAATTAGTTCCCCCTGGCAATAGGGACATTTTAGGGTTGTTTTTCCTCTAGAGACCTCTGAGATAGAGATGAGATTTTGTTCGGGATCTAGTCCATATTCTAACCACATAACACGACCCTTTTTTTGATACACCCTATGGTATATATTAGAGGATAGTTTAATTACTGTTGTCCCAACCCACACCAAGCAGTATAAGCAACCGCAATGGCATCAACTTCTTGATTTAAGAGGATACTATGAAGGTCAAACAACTGTTCTACAATAGCAGCAAGGTCTTCTCGATCAGCTTTGGGATGATCAAGGTTACTTTTCCAGGTAGCAGGATAGATAAGAATCGGAAGACACCCATGTCGGTAGGAAACTAGGTTAAGGACTCCTAAAACTTGCAGTAACTTGGTGGTTGAGGGGTATTCAGCTTTGATAAAAGGCTGCTCAATAGCAATGTGTGCCGGTTGATAATCTTTGATAATTTCAAGTAAATCTGTCTCAATTTCCCCTAGTCGATAAGGTAAGGGGTCATGGGAATCGGTTTCAATTAAACCGAAATCAATCATAGAGGGTTCTTCAGTGGTTTCCCCTTCAATCACAGCCCATCCTAATTTAGAAATACTAGGCTTGATTCCTAACCATCGGGGAGTGTCAGTAGCAGAAATGGTATTTTGATCTAGGGAATGAGCATAATTGATTATCTCCTCAACAAAACATTCAGGGACTCTTACAGCTTTAGTAGGAAGATTTTTCCACGTGGTTTTTTGTGGAACTAAGTGTTTTAACTTGGAATTCTCAATAGCCATACTACGAGTGTACACTCGTATAGAGAGGAAAATTTAAGAACTATTTTTTCTTTATGATACCAAATCCTGTTTTCATACCCCCTTTATGCACAACCGATTAAATATCGTCAAAACCTTTCAGGGAAAGGTTTTGACGACTACAGGTTTAAAGGGGTTTCTAGGAGCGGATTTGGTATGAGTTGACACCAAGGAGATAATCGAAAATCGGTTGATATTAGTAAAATGGTGGAAGTGCCGAAAATGCCGATGGATTAAATTTCTAATCGTTAAATGTGATATTTTTGCTTCAATTGGGAATACTGAGGGTAGTTACTCAATCGACTACTTAATACAAAGTTATGTTAAGAGAATCTCCTCTATCTGTTTTTCTCGCTTTTGTCGTTTTCTATTTTGGAACTTCTGGAATGGTCAATCAATCGACTGCGAATAATTCATCTCAACAAAATGTAAACACAGAATCTATAAAATAGATTGAAAGTATTGATTATTGAATTATGAAAAAAATATGGAAATTTCTGCTAAAAACCCCTAAATGGATATCAGTGCCTACAATTATGACTTTATTTGTTATACCAATTCTGACAAGTTCAAGTCCTCCTTGGTTAATGGCTTTGGCTCAACAAGTATGGAAATCAAATATTAAATGTGAAACAACTGTAAGTGAAAAAAATATTCCTAACTCTAATGATAAAGAAGAACTTAATATAAGAGAAGGCCCGGGATTAGAATATAACAAACTAGATACATCTTTAAAAAATGGAACTAAAATAATTGTAAATAAATACGTAGATGGTTGGGTAGAGATTTCTGAACCCGAAAAAGGGTTTGTCGCTGAAAATAGAACGAAAGCCCGTATAGATTGTGCAAAATTGTATCAATAAAAATTAGATAAATTCATCATGAACAAGATATTAATAGTATTAATACTTGGGGTATTTAGTATCATTAATAATGGTCAAGTATTAAGTCATCCAGGTCGCACAAATAGCGAAGGATGCCATAACAATAGAGCTACAGGAGAATATCATTGTCATAATGAAACACCAGGGGGAAGTTTTGGAAGTGGTTCAAGTTGTAGTAATTTTCCCTTTGGCGATTTTAGGGATGAATCATGGTTAGTATCCTTAAGATGTAGAAATGGAGCCTTAAATTATGCAGGTCGTAATTTAAAAACAGGGGATTCAATCTCTTTTACTGGAGCTTATAATAATGGTTCAAGTGAGCGTCATATTTATGTTTGGAATAATTCTGGTTATAAATATCAAATAGCTTGGCGACCTAATGATCCTGATTTTGTTCGTTTACAAGTATTCGATACTAATAATAAAGAATTACTAAATAGATTATTAAGTAAAAAAACTTAGCCATGATCAATCCCATCGAAACAGTATACAAAGGCATTAGATTTCGTTCTCGTCTAGAGGCAAGATGGGCAGTATTTCTTGATACATTGAATTTTAAATTCGTCTATGAGCCAGATGGATATGATCTTAATGGGACTTGGTATCTACCAGATTTCTGGGTGCCTGATTGGAAAGCATTTCTGGAGATCAAACCACAACAGCCAACTAAAGAACAGATGGACAAATGTCAAAGTCTAAGCACTTTGACAAGTTACAGAGTCTTGTTGATCGCAGGACAACCGTGGATTGATGAATACACAGTTTTCTTATTTGAACCAGAACTTTCAAACCAACTAGAAGACGAGGACAACGAAGAGAAGAATGATGAAGACCATGCTCCTGACTTCACTTGGACACCACTAGGATTTGCTCAAGACCGTAAAGATGAAAGAGTGATTTGGCTTTGTTCTGAAGATGAATACGGATGTGAAGGGACTAGCCTTTATTTTCCACCTGAACCTCATCCAAGATGGGGTGAAAAAAATCCACTTACTGGGGAATGGGCGAACAGAATAATTAAGGCATTTGAAGCAGCACGACAAGAAAGATTCAATACATAAAACGTTTCCTAGGTTTCTTAACTACTGTGTGATATTAAGCACCAACGTATTTGGTTTGAAAGGTAATAACAACGGGGTTATCTCGTATTTTTGAAACTTTTGTAAAAAACAGTGAGCAACTCAGTATCTTCAGGATATCAGGATATCAAGGTATGGATATCCTGATGTTTGTGGTAGGATAGAAAAAAAGCTAACCTAATGAGGTACTGATATATGATGTCTTTGCTAGTAATGTCTGAAGATGTTCGCTCAAAACCAGGAATCTACGGGGAAGTCAAAAAGCAGAAGTGCTTTATGTTGACGGATTTTGCTTCGGATGAAATAGATCGACTAGCCAAGGAATATAAAATGACACGCTCTGATTTATTGGAACGTGCGATACGTGCTGGTGGTTTAGAGGCAGCTAAAGATTATCAATTAGAACAAGAAAAAGCTGAAAGTTAAGCCAATAAAAAAACCTGGCAACCTCAAAGCTAGAACGAAAATCGTTTCCTAACCTTAAGGCAAAACCAAGCCTACACATTAAATTTCTTATCTCTATTGTCACCCAAGATTTCCGAATAAAGCCACTTTGAGGGTAGCCAGAAGGTTGTAACCACTTCTGGAGACATGAATGAAAGCTATATATAATCTGCTGTTGAGCGGATCTGAATGTTGTGAAAAAAATTTTACAACATTGCCAAATTGCCCCTTGACATTACCGCTAGGGGGTACGTATGACCTGGATGTGCGATTCGTTGAGCTAGAAAGCTTGTACTATACAAGCGTGTAGCTCGTCTGAACCTTGAAAACTAAATAGTTTCAGATAACTGTCAGTTTGTTGGCATCTGGAGCCACATTCGGAGTCAAAGGAGTTAAACCCTGA
>JASJDW010000103.1 GCA_030064955.1 Crocosphaera sp. | reverse complement strand
ATAATTGGATGGTATGGATAGTTTACTATGCCGTTGCTTCTTTTAATCATCTCAACTAGAGTCAAGATGTAAAGTAAGCAGGGTACCTCATTAGAAAATTTAACACAATCGTCCCCTGAGTTCCAAGGGAATTTTTTAGGTAGTAATGATCTGTTATTAGCAGTTATGAGTTTATTACAGAAAGTTATAATTGATCCCAGAGATTTACTTAGACATTTGATAATGACTGTACAGCAGCTACTCCAAGGCGTTAGCGTGTTTTTGATCGGTATGATGGGAACGGGTAAAACAACAGTAGGGCAAAAATTAGCACACTGTTTAAACTATCGTTTTTTTGATAGTGATGTATTAATTGAAAAGGTAGCACAACAAAGCATCAATGATATTTTTGCTACTCAAGGGGAAGAGACATTTCGCTATCTGGAAACCGAGGTACTTTCAGAATTAGCCCCTTGTACTAAAAGTGTCATTGCAACAGGAGGCGGTATTGTTTTAAAACAAATAAATTGGAGTTATCTACATCATGGTTTAATTATTTGGTTGGATACGCCTGTCCCTATTTTAACAAAACGTTTAGCTAAGGATAAGACTCGTCCCTTGCTAAAAGAAACAGATTTAAGTTTAAAGTTACAATCTTTATTGGAAGAACGTCGTTCATTATATGCTCAAAGCGATTTACAAATTATTATTGATGAACACCAAACCCCTGATGAGATTGTTGAGCAAATTTTAGAATTAGTTCCTACGGTAATTACCCCTAAGTTAGAAATTCCCCAAGACCTTAACTAATTTTAATCAATTGTTTCCGTAAATTTGGGGATGTCTATCATTAGCGTGAACGATTACGATCGCAACGAATACTTAATCTAATGATAGGCAAATTTTATGAAGGGATTTTTAACAACAGGAATTATCATTATTTCTTCTTTGCTTGGGGCTACACTGATTATCAGTAATGTTAATGCTTCTCCTACTTGCTATGGCGTTGATCAAGGGGGAAATACCATAGATTTATCTGGGTTATGTTCCCCTTCCTCTGGTTCTAATTTTGTTCCTCCTACTCCTATAAATTCTAATGCAAACCCTGAAGAAAATACAGATTTAGACAATAATAAAGACCCTGAAATGACCATTAGAGAAGAAGTTGAAAAAGATATCCAAGCTTGTTTTAGTAGTCCCAGTTGTACCCAAATGATAGGGGGAGACAGTGAACCTGAAAAAACTCCCCATCAAGTACGTATTGATCAAGTTTTAAATGGCGGGAGAATCAACCCAAATTAATGGACTAAAATTCTACTTCATTAGCGAAATTTTGGCGAGGTTTAAAGTGAAATGCCCCTGCAACTGATCCCCATATTAATTCATTGGTAATCGGATCGTAACCGCGATCTAAACTGATTAATTGATGCTCATTTATTTCAAAACTATTATCTAAGTAGGTTTCTTTACCGTTACGAATAACACGACAATTTTTTCCGGGTTTAACGACTCCTTTAAAACTGGTTCCTGTCCAATCTATAAACATATCACACCCCTGCATTAATTCAATATCATCAGGGGTGAGTTTTTTTAATTTCTCTACATCACGAGATGCTCCTAAAAAGGCTTCTTTTTCTTTCAGTTTATAATTTTCTAATTCAATTCTTTTATCGATAATTTTTAATTTTAATACCCGTACTCGATAGGGTTGATTTAAAGCATAATCATAAGCTTGTTCTAAAAATAAACTCGGTTCGGGAAAATTAATCATGGGTAAAGGACGAATACACACCCGAATATGTGCATAAAAAGGAGTGTTCTCAAAGGCTTGTTCTTGATTACTAAAATCAGAACACATCCAACGAGCTAAGGTTTTTATATCTGTAGTATGAGACATAATGCTTATTACATTTAAGCTGATAAACAGTTAAGATAGCTTTTATTGTATCTTGAAGAGTGGACAAATATCAAATAATTAGGTTATCAATAGATAAGGATTTATTAGGTGAGAAAAATTAAGCCATGAATAATAGCATCAGTTTGTTAAGTTTTCTTTTAATTAATTCACTATTGATTGTCCCTATTCCTGTAAAAGCAATGATTCCTCAAATGACCATTCAAGAAGTTTTAATTGATGGTCAATTTAATGAGATTAAACAGCAAGTTAATCAAAATATTATTTTAGATTTTGTTTATGTTCCTCAAAATGAAGATCCTTTATTTTCAGTTTTGAATCTTCAAGGTTTTTTTTCAAATAGTCAAAATGATAGTAATAATTTATTACAACAACAGATTAATCAAACCATTTTTGATGCAGGTTTGATCCCCAGTGAATTAACCAGTTTTGGAATTGATGAATTTTTGAATAATGATCATGTTTTAGATGGAGTTCAATTTTCTCTGCAAACGGCTTTTGTTGAAGGAAATAACAACCATATTTTTCAAAATAGTGAACAAAAAATTAGTAATATAATCAAATTAGATAATAGTAATACAATAACAAACTTTGAACATCCAAAAGCATTTTTTGAACAACTATTGACTGAACAAAATCTAGATAGTCTACAATTTAGCTTACAAGATATAATCATATTGGGAAATAATAACTTACTTTTACAAACAGTTGATCAAACTCTTAATTACACTATCATTACTAACAATAATTATCAACAATTTCCTGAAAATATAGTAAACTCTCAAGATGTCAATATACCTTTCTTTCAGTTCAATATTCAAGAAATATTTATGGATAAAAATAATAATATAATTACTCAAAATATCAATCAATTTATTAATAATATTAATTGGTGGGAACTGGCTCAAGAACCGAGAAATACATCCAATCCCCTAACGATTCCATCCAATGATCCTAATTTTGAATTTGATATAGATAGTTTTATTAGTACAATTATTACTGAAGCTACTATTAATACGACTCAAATTAATCGCCAAGAAATTGAAACAATAGGTGAAAATAACACATCCAGTCAAAATAACTCACAACTTTTAGTAACATCGATTCCTGAACCGAGTTCCCTTAAGATGTTATCATTAATAGTAATAATTAAATTCATATCGATAGTCAAAAGTTTTCTCTTTATGAAATGAGATATATGTCTATATATTAATCAAGGTAAGTCTTATTCTCTTGATACGTATACTGACATCTTGCACAAAAAAAAATAAACTTATTAAAATAAATTTTTATTTTAATAAGTTAGCATCAAAATGAAACACTATTGCCTATTCCCCATTCCCTGTTCCCTTTCACCACTAGGAAATTTTATGGAAGGTGCAAGATATGAGTATAATTGTTGACCTTTTGCAGTAGCTAATTCAGGGTATCCTGCCTCAATTAAAGCGCGATCGCGGATACGGCAAGAATCACACAGTCCACAGGGTTTTTCTCTGCCTTGATAGCATGACCATGTTTTAGCTATGGGAACTCCCAGTTTAATAGCATCTCTAATAATATCAACTTTTGTTTTTGTGATCAAGGGGGCAACCAGTTGAGGGGCTTTTCCTTCCAGTCCTGCTTTTGAAGAAAGATTGGCCAGAGTTTGATAAGCTTGAAGGTAGTCAGGGCGACAATCGGGATAACCAGAATAATCCACTGCGTTGATACCTAAATAGATAGCTTGTGCGCCCTTAGCCTCAGCTAAAGAGAGGGCTAAGGCAATAAAAACCGTATTTCTGCCAGGAACATAAGTAGAGGGGATAATACTAGGGTCAACACCGTCTTGGGGCAAAGATAAGGACGTATCTGTTAAAGATGAACCTCCCCATTGAGCCATATTGACATCAATGATGTAATGTTGAGTAATATGGAGAGCCTGTGCAATGGTTTTGGCTGCGTCTAGTTCCCTTTGATGTCGTTGTCCATAGCGTAGGGAAAGGGCGATCACCTCATAGCCTTGGTCGATGGCGATCGCGGCTGAGGTAGCAGAATCTAAGCCTCCTGATAAAAGAACAACGGCAAGGGGTTGATTAGTCATAAAGAAGGGAATAGGCGATCAGAAAACTGATAATACTTTATCTAATAACCATCCTATCCTATTGCCCTTATTTTAGTAATGGTTAGTGACGAGATGTTAGCCATTCTTTGTTAAAGTAATATAAGAAAGAATGTTAGAGCCTGTAGGTTAAAAAAATGAAAGGGTTATTGTTAGTTATGATGATTATTTCAGTTATAATGATTGGCAATATTCTTCCCTTTCAATCTACTATTAGTCTAACTGCTGCTGTTAACAATGAGATAATTATGAGTAACGTTAATGTATTATCGGCTGACGAATTAAGAAACGCTTTAAATCAACTAGAAGGATGGATAGAAAAAGACGGAAAATTACACCGTCAACTTCAATTCAATTCTTTCGTAGAAGCGTTTGGGTTTATGTCTAGTGTTGCTTTAGTAGCAGAATCTATGGGACACCATCCTGAATGGTGTAATGTTTATAATCGGGTTACTATTGATTTAACAACCCATGATGCAGGTGGTATTACTAACAAGGATTTAGAATTAGCTAAAAAAGTGAATGAACTTGCTAAAAATTCTTAGAATGTACTGGTATCATAAACATTCACGAGGTGGATGTTACCATGTATTCTAGAAATATCAGTGTTTAGCTAAATCTTAAAGTAAAATAGCATGAAAATTGCCTATTTAATTAATCAATACCCTAAAATTAGCCATAGCTTTATCCGTCGAGAAATTCTCGCATTAGAAGCTTTAGGACTTCCCATTACACGGTTTTCCATTCGTTCTTGCCAAGAACCTTTAATTGATGAAGCTGATCAACAAGAATTAGAAAAGACTCAAGTTATCTTAGATGTAGGAATTATTGGTTTATTAATCAGTTTTATCAAGGTTGCTATCACTCGACCCAAGCGATGGTTACAAGCATTACAACTAACAGCCAAGATCGGTTTAAACTCTGATAGAGGATTACTATTAAACTTGGCCTATTTAGCAGAAGCTTGTGTTTTGTTAGACCAATTTTCCCATCTAGAAATTACCCATTTTCATGCTCACTTTGGTACCAATTCTACCACTGTTCTTTTGCTAAATAATGTTTTAAGTGGAGTATCTTATAGTTTTACTGTTCATGGCCCCCAAGAGTTTGATAAAGTTGAAGCGATCGCCTTACCTGAAAAAATTAAACGAGCCACTTTTGTTGTTACAATTAGTTCTTATAGTCGTAGTCAACTGTATCGTTGGTGTTCTTTTACAGACTGGGATAAAATTCATATTGTTCATTGTGGGGTTGATAATACCTTTTTTTCTCTTAGTGATCAACCATTTCCTGAAAAACCCTGTTTTGTTTCTGTGGGTCGTTTAAGTGAACAAAAAGGACAATATTTATTGATAGAAGCGGTCAGCAAATTAGTTTCCCAAGGATATGATTTCAAATTATATTTAGTAGGAGATGGAGATTTAAGAACTCCGATTGAAGAAGCAATAAATCGTTGGAACTTGAAGGATACAGTAGAGATTACAGGGTGGGCAACTCAACAACAAGTTCAAAACTATATCCTACAATCATGGGCAATGGTATTACCTAGTTTTGCTGAGGGTTTACCCGTGGTAATTATGGAAAGTTTGGCTTTAGGTCGTCCTGTCATTAGCACCTATATTGCAGGAATTCCTGAATTAGTCATTCCTGGAGAGTCAGGATGGTTAGTTACTGCTGGTTCAGTTGAAGCCTTAGTTACCACAATAAAAACGGTGTTAGATACCCCAATCTCTGAGTTAGAGAAAATGGGTAAAATAGGCAAAGAAATGGTAAAACAAAACCACAATATTACCCAAGAAGCACAAAAATTAAAATTGTTATTTCACTCTATCCATTAAATTAAGTATTGTTAGGATTCAAAACATGAAACTTCTACTAGAAATCTTACTAACCTTTATCTCTTGTCTGATCTTACTTCCTTGTTTTGTCTTGTTTGTTGAATGTTTAATGTCTTTACTTCCTGGCAGTAAAACCTCAGATACCGACTTAGATAATGATGTAAGTTTTAAAATTTTAATCCCGGCTCATAATGAAGAAAAGGTAATCTCAGAAACCTTAAAATCTGTATTGGAGCAAGTCAAAAAGGGTGAAAATGTTGTTGTTATTGCTGATAACTGTACAGATAAAACTGCAACCATAGCTCAACAGTATGGAGTCACGGTTATTCAACGAGAAAATGCTCAACAACGGGGTAAAGGTTACGCCATAGATTATGGTATTAATACCTTAAAGGATAATCCACCGGAAATTGTCGCTATTTTAGATGCAGACTGCTTGATCTTACCTCAAACCCTAGACGGTATGATTCGATTAGCGTACACCCAACAAAAACCAGTTCAAAGTGTTTACTTAATGGAAACTGGAGATGATCCTAGCTTCAAAGATCGCATTTCTGCCTTTGCTATTTTAGTTAAAAATTTTATTCGTCCTTACGGATTAAAAAAACTCCATAGTCCTTGTCTACTCAATGGTTCAGGGATGGCTTTTCCTTGGTCTATCATCAGTGAAGCGCAGTTAGCCAACAATAAAACAGTGGATGATATGCAGTTATCCATCGATCTGGCGATCGCTGGATACCCTCCATTGTATTTTTCAGAAGGAAAGGTGATAGGACGATTAATGCAGGAAGATAAAGCAAAAAGTCAGCGTTCTCGGTGGGAACATGGTCACTTATCCCTTATTTTTAGTCAAACCCCTCGTTTATTACTATCTGCCTTGAAACAAAGACGTTTAGATTTATTAGCCTTTGCCCTAGAGTTAAGTGTTCCTCCATTATCCTTGTTAATCATCTTCTGGGGTCTAGGAATGATCACAATGTCAATGGTTGGTTTTCTGGGAATTTCTTGGATACCTACTTATATTTTGGCCATTGCTGGCAGTTTAATGGTGATTGGAATTTTAAGTAGTTGGGCTAAGTTTGGTCGTAAAGAACTTCCTGCGTCTATGTTATTTGCTATTCCCTTTTATTTACTCTGGAAAATTCCTGTTTATTTTGCCTTTTTTATTCAAGGAAAATCCCAAGCACAATGGATTAAAACAGAAAGAGATTAGTTCACTCTCTAAATATTTCCTCAAAAACACGACGACGTTTATAAGGAGACTCAGGAGAAAGATAACCCCATAAAGACTCCCAATAAAAAAATGAAACCCCATCAAAACCTAATCGTCTAACTGTCTCTACTTGTTGTTTAATTTGTTCTATTTTAACAGGATTATTAAGTGTTCCTGATAGAATACCAATGCTAACAGGCATTTTTTGACGAGCTAACCTCACCGTTGATTCTTGTAACTCTCGATTAAAACTATCTAGATCATTTCGATAAACTTGTAAAACCAACTCATCAATTAATCCTCTTTTTACCCAATTTTTCCAATCTTGTAAATAATTTTGATAAGAAAAAGAATAAGAGTTAGGAGATAAAGAAATAAAAATATCAGGATTAGCTATTTTAACTGTTTTGACTAAATCTGTCATAAATGCTGTTAATTTCGCTGCTCTCCACCGACTCCATTCAGTATTACGGGGATCATTAGGTGGATTTTTTCCTCCATGTTCTTGTTGGTAAAGTTTAATGGTAAACGGATCATATCCCAATTCTACAGGTATCCCAAAATGATCGTCTAATTGTACACCATCTACCTTATATTGCATAACAACCTCTAGCATTAATCCTTTAATCAGTTGTTGCACTTCAGGATGAAAAGGATTTAACCAAACTAATTGACTAGCTTTTTTTTGATAATTATATTGAATCCAATTTTTCAATAAATTTCTAGATTTCTCCCTTTTTTTAGTAGCTAGTTCATCTTGAAAAAAGGTATGAATTGAACCCTGTTGACTATGGGTTAGCCAATGGGGGTGTTTTTGTGCTATTAATGAACTTTTAGGAATCATTAATCCATACTCAAACCAAGGAATGACTTGTAACCCTCTTTGATGACTTTCCTCAACAATCACTCTCAAGACATCCACATTACCTCTTGTCCAATTTAATAAAGGTTCTTGTGCTTCTCCAATCATTTCCTTGGCTAAACTACTGGGGTAAAACGTATGACCTCGATTCCAAACAACAGGATAAATGGTATTAAAATGAAGTTTGGCTAATTGTTTAATAACACGATTAACACTACCAGGAAAAAACAAAACAGCACTACTAACATTGGTTAACCAAACCCCTCGTCTTTCTTGGAATGTGGGGAAAGCAACAACATTTCCTGATGATTCAAAAATTGATTGCGAAACTAACAGTATTAATAAGATAATTACAGTTAAACCAATACAAGTTATACGATTACGCCAAAGAGAAAATTTTTTATTCATAGGGTCAATGGATGCCTTATCCTTCTATGATTTATGCTATGATGGTCTGGCATTCTTGAAAAACGTAAAAATAAAATTCTTCTGACTTAACAATAAAAGGAGTTGCAAAAACATACGGGGCTTTGCTATAATGTTTAATCCGATAGCAATAATCATTATTGTAACTAGCAAACCTCTTCTGGATAAAGACTGTGGCTAACTCAAAGTCTGCATTAAAACGTATTAAAATAGCTGAACGGAACCGACTCCGCAACAAAAGCTATAAGTCGGCTGTGAAAACCTTCATGAAAAAATATTTTCAAGCGGTAGAAGAATATGCTGCATCTCCTACGCCGGAAAATAAAACAGTGGTGGATCAAAGGATGTCAGTTGCCTACAGTAAAATCGATAAAGCCGTTAAGCGCAGTGTTTTGCATCGTAACAATGGAGCTAGAAAAAAAGCCCGTTTAGCCAAAGCACTACAAAAAGTTGCCTCAGCTTCTTAATCTGGTCAAACCGTGAGCATTCAGCCGTCAGCGTTCGGCGTTCAGCTGCTTGGCGTGCTTTCCAGGGGGAAGAAACCTCGGTCTGGGTCAAATCCACTTTTGGGTAATATTCGTAACTGAAACCATAGCAATTTGAACAAAACAGGCGAGTACGTCGTCGGCTTCTTCCTTTCTGCCACAACCCTCGGCAATATTAGCAGCGTTAGTTTTAAGCTGATGGTGAGTGCAGTGCGGTCTTGGACGGGGCGTATAAACTCCTGGGGACACCCCAGGAGACAGCCCCTCCGGTTTCCGCCGAGGAGCAACTGCCGAACCCGAAGGGCTGACAGCTAATAGCTGAATGCTTACATCAAACCTCAGTCACTAGGTCGTTTTTGAAGGTACAATGAGAGGGGTTTTTCCCATTGTTGAGCTTCTTTAATCACGGATAAGAGATAATTTAGGTTGATTGATAAAAACAAAGAAAAAGCCTAAAGCCGTAGATATCAATTGTTAGTTATCGATTATCAAATGATATGACCCAATCAGAGGAGGCCGATGCAACTGATAGATACCCATGTTCATATTAATTTTGATGTGTTTGAGTCCGATCTCGAAGACATCAAAAGTCGCTGGCAAGAAGCGGAAGTTGTTCACTTGGTACATTCTTGCGTCGAACCGGCTGAATTCCAAAGTATTCAGGCGTTAGCGGATCACTTTGGTAACTTATCCTTTGCCGTTGGGTTACACCCTTTAGACGCTGATAAATGGACTAATACGACTGAGGCCGAAATATTAGACTATGCTAAATCCGATCAACGGGTGGTAGCCATTGGGGAAATGGGGTTAGACTTCTATAAAGCTAGTAACCAGCAACAACAACAGCAAGTGCTAGAAGCACAACTCAAGATTGCCCATCAATTGCAAAAACCTATCATAGTTCATTGTCGAGACGCAGCCCAAAAACTAAAAGATGTTTTAGAATTATTTTGGCAGCAAACCGGTCAAGTTAAAGGCGTGATGCACTGTTGGAGTGGAACACCAGAAGAAACTCAATGGTTTCTAGACCTGGGGTTTTATATTAGTTTCAGTGGAGTAGTTACCTTCAAAAACGCCAAAACTATCCAAGACAGTGCCAAAATAGTGCCTGATGATCGCCTTTTAATTGAAACAGACTGCCCTTTTCTTGCTCCTGTCCCAAAACGAGGAAAACGAAACGAACCCGCCAATGTTCGCCATGTGGCTGAATTTTTGGCAAAACTACGCAATGTTCCTTTAGACACCCTAGCCCAACAAACCACTGCTAACGCTTGTCAACTATTTAACTTATCCTTGAATACTTGACAGCCATACCCCATAACAACGGCGAATTGAGCAAACCATGACTAATCTCATTTATAACTATAATCTACTGCCTGACCTTATTGAAATTCAACATTCAAGTTTTCGTTGGTTTCTCGAAGAAGGACTGATTGAAGAACTCAATAGCTTTTCCCCCATTACAGACTACACAGGAAAATTAGAACTACATTTTTTAGGAGAGAATTATAAATTAAAAGAACCAAAATACGACGTTGATGAAGCCAAACGACGGGATGCCAGCTATTCAGTACAAATGTATGTTCCCACCCGTTTAATTAATAAAGAAACGGGAGAAATAAAAGAACAAGAAGTGTTTATCGGGGACTTACCCCTAATGACGGATCGGGGAACCTTTATCATTAACGGCGCAGAACGGGTGATCGTTAATCAAATTGTTCGTTCTCCAGGGGTTTATTATAAAGCAGAAACGGATAAAAACGGACGACGAACCTATTCCGCTTCATTGATCCCCAACCGAGGCGCATGGTTAAAATTTGAAACAGATAAAAACGGCTTAGTATGGGTCAGAATCGATAAAACCCGTAAATTATCGGCTCAAGTCCTCTTAAAAGCCATAGGACTCAGTGACAATGAAATATTAGATTCTCTGCGTCATCCTGAATTTTATCAACGAACCCTAGACAAAGAAGGAAACCCCTCAGAAGAAGATGCTCTGTTAGAATTGTATCGAAAATTAAGACCAGGGGAACCTCCCACCGTCAGTGGTGGACAACAACTATTAGAATCTCGCTTTTTTGACAGCAAGCGATATGACTTAGGACGAGTGGGAAGGTATAAACTCAACAAAAAACTGCGCTTGAACGCCCCAGATATCACCCGTGTATTGCGTCCCGAAGACATCTTATCAGCGATAGATTATCTAATTAACCTAGAATTTGATATTGGTACCGTTGATGATATCGATCACCTAGGAAACCGTCGGGTAAGATCCGTAGGAGAACTACTACAAAACCAAGTTAGAGTCGGATTAAACCGGCTAGAACGGATTATTCGAGAAAGAATGACCGTCAGCGAATCAGACAGTCTTACCCCTGCATCTTTAGTTAATCCTAAGCCATTGGTGGCCGCTATTAAAGAATTTTTTGGGTCATCTCAATTGTCCCAATTTATGGATCAAACCAATCCTTTGGCAGAATTAACCCATAAACGGCGGATTTCAGCCCTAGGACCAGGGGGACTGACCAGAGAAAGAGCCGGGTTTGCGGTGCGAGACATTCACCCCTCCCATCATGGACGCATTTGTCCCGTAGAAACACCAGAAGGTCCCAACGCTGGTTTAATCGGTTCCTTGGCTACCTACGCGCGGGTTAACCAATACGGATTTATTGAAACCCCCTACTATCGGGTGGAAGATGGTCGGGTAAGACGGGACTTAGACCCAGTTTACCTTACCGCCGATGAAGAAGATGACCTACGGGTTGCCCCTGGCGACATTAGCACCGATGAAGAGGGGATTATTTTAGGCAATGCTGTTCCCACCCGTTATCGGCAAGAATTCTTTATTACTAGCCCAGATCAAGTAGATTATGTCGCAGTCTCTCCTGTCCAGATTATTTCTGTAGCGACATCAATGATTCCCTTCCTCGAACACGATGATGCTAACCGTGCTTTGATGGGATCTAATATGCAACGGCAAGCTGTACCTTTGTTACGGCCAGAACGTCCCCTAGTGGGAACCGGTTTAGAAGCCCAAGCAGCCAGAGACTCGGGGATGGTGATCGTCTCCAGAACCGAAGGAATTGTTACCTACGCTGATGCTAACGAAATTCGTGTCAGAGTAACAGGACCCGAAGGCCACGAAAAAGTGGGTCAAGAAATTCAATATATCCTGCAAAAATATCAACGGTCTAACCAAGATACCTGTTTAAATCAACGACCCTTGGTCTATGTTGGAGAAGACGTGGTGCCAGGTCAAGTGTTAGCCGATGGTTCAGCCACCGAAGGGGGAGAATTGGCCTTAGGTCAAAACATTTTAGTAGCCTATATGCCCTGGGAAGGCTATAACTACGAAGATGCTATTTTGATTAGTGAACGATTGGTGTATGACGACGTTTATACCAGTATTCACGTTGAAAAATTTGAAATTGAAGCCCGTCAAACCAAACTAGGCCCTGAAGAAATTACCCGTGAAATTCCTAACGTTGGGGAAGATGCCCTGAGAAACCTGGATGAACAAGGAATTATTCGCATTGGGGCTTGGGTAGAAGCAGGAGACATTTTGGTGGGTAAAGTAACCCCCAAAGGAGAGTCAGACCAACCCCCAGAAGAAAAACTATTACGGGCGATTTTCGGGGAAAAAGCCAGAGACGTAAGGGATAATTCTCTGCGGGTTCCCAACGGAGAAAAAGGTCGCGTGGTAGATGTGCGCGTGTTTACCCGTGAACAAGGGGATGAACTCCCTCCAGGGGCCAATATGGTGGTCAGGGTTTATGTTGCCCAAAAACGCAAGATCCAAGTAGGGGATAAAATGGCAGGGCGACATGGAAATAAAGGGATCATTTCTCGCATTTTGCCCATTGAAGATATGCCCTATTTACCCGATGGCCGCCCGATGGATATCGTTTTAAACCCCCTTGGTGTGCCATCACGGATGAATGTGGGACAAGTATTTGAATGCCTCCTCGGTTGGGCAGGGGAAAACTTAGGGGTACGGTTTAAGATTACGCCCTTTGACGAAATGTATGGGGAAGAATCATCACGGAAAACCGTTCACGGGTTATTGGAAAAAGCAGCCAAAAAACCCCGCAAAGATTGGGTTTATAACACCGATCATCCCGGAAAAATAGACGTTTATGATGGACGTACTGGAGAAAAATTTGATCGCCCTGTAACAGTGGGCCAAGCTTATATGCTGAAACTGGTTCATCTGGTAGATGATAAGATCCATGCTCGTTCCACAGGTCCTTATTCCTTGGTAACACAGCAACCCCTTGGCGGTAAAGCCCAACAAGGAGGACAACGATTCGGAGAAATGGAAGTATGGGCATTAGAAGCTTATGGGGCTGCTTATACCCTACAAGAACTATTAACCGTCAAATCTGACGATATGCAAGGGAGAAATGAAGCCTTAAATGCCATTGTCAAAGGAAAACCCATTCCCCGTCCAGGAACCCCCGAATCCTTTAAAGTATTAATGCGAGAATTACAATCGTTAGGGTTGGATATCGCTGTTCATAAGGTAGAAACCGCCGATGACGGAACCAGTCGAGATGTAGAAGTTGATCTAATGATTGATAGTCAACGTCGTGCGCCTAACCGTCCCACCTACGAATCTTTAACCAACGAGGATCTCGAAGAAGAAGAAGTGTAAACCGTTAACAGTGACCTGTAAATAATTAATAGTTAATAGTGACAATTAGAATCAGTTATTAACTATTAATTATCAACTATCAACATCAACTATTCATTAACAACTCAGATGACATTCTATAACCAAATTGTTGACAAAGGCCGTTTAAAGAAATTAATTTCTTGGGCGTATCGGAATTACGGTGCAGCCCGTAGCTCTCAAGTAGCTGATAACTTAAAAGATTTAGGGTTTCGCTATGCCACAAGAGCAGGGGTTTCTATTAGTATTGACGACTTAACCGTTCCTCCCACAAAACGGGGAATGCTTGATAGTGCGGAAAAAGAAATTAACAGCACAGAAGCTAGATATGCTAGAGGAGAAATTACAGAAGTAGAACGTTTCCAAAAGGTAATTGATACCTGGAATAGTACCTCAGAAGAATTAAAAGATGAGGTGGTCAGGAACTTTCGACAAACTGATCCGTTGAACTCCGTGTATATGATGGCTTTCTCTGGGGCGCGGGGTAACATGAGCCAAGTCCGTCAGTTAGTAGGAATGCGGGGGTTAATGGCAGATCCCCAAGGACAGATTATTGACCAACCGATTAAAACCAACTTCCGCGAAGGGTTAACTGTTACAGAATACGTGAT
This sequence comes from Crocosphaera sp., assembly GCA_030064955.1. Classification (GTDB taxonomy): domain Bacteria; phylum Cyanobacteriota; class Cyanobacteriia; order Cyanobacteriales; family Microcystaceae; genus Crocosphaera. The sequence continues at coordinate 5,422 of JASJDW010000103.1, read as the reverse complement.
CTCTTCTTATGGGGCGCGTAAAGGGTTAGTTGATACCGCCCTACGAACCGCTGACTCAGGGTACTTAACCCGTCGTTTAGTGGATGTTTCCCAAGATGTAATCGTCAGAGAAATCGATTGTGGAACCCGCCGGGGACTGAAAGTAACCGCCATGAAAGACGGTGAACGGGTAAAAATTGCCCTAGGTGATCGCCTTTTAGGAAGGGTTTTAGCAGAAGACGTGATGGTAGGAGATGAAGTCATTGCCTCTCGCAACCAATCCATCGACGCAGCTTTAGCCGCTAAAATCGGCAAAAGTGTTGAATTCGTAACAGTGCGATCGCCCCTAACCTGTGAAGCAGCGAGATCCGTTTGTCGTTGTTGCTATGGTTGGAGTTTAGCCACAGGACGAGCAGTAGACTTGGGAGAAGCAGTCGGTATCATTGCAGCGCAGTCCATCGGAGAACCTGGAACTCAATTAACCATGCGGACGTTCCACACTGGAGGGGTTTTCACAGGGGAAGTCGCCGAACAAATTAAAGCCCCCGACAAAGGAAGCGTCAAATGGGGTAAAGGTTTAAGTACCCGTAAAGTTAGGACTCGTCATGGAGAAGACGCTTTCCAAGTTGAACTGGCAGGAGACTTAATTTGGAGTCCTGCCGGCAGTGGCAAAAAAATGACCTATTCCGTGACCCCTGGATCGGTTTTGTTTGCTGCGGATGGGGATAACGTAGAAAAAGATCAAATGTTAGCTGAAGTAACGGCGGCTAAGTCAACTCGCTCAACAGAACGGGCGACCAAAGACGTATCGACAGATTTAGCAGGGGAAGTCTTCTTTGCGAACTTAATTGCCGAAGAAAAGACTGATCGTCAAGGAAATACCACCCATATTGCCCAACGAGGGGGACTGATTTGGGTGCTATCAGGAGAGGTGTATAATTTACCTCCAGGGGCTGAACCTGTTGTGGCTAATGGCGATGAAGTAACAGAAGGCACAGTGTTAGCAGAAACTAAGTTGATTTCTGTGAATGGGGGTGTGGTTCGTTATCAACCTCAAAGCCGTGAAATTGACATTATTACTGCTTCTGTATTGTTGGATCAAGCTGAAGTTCGTAAAGAAAGTACCGGAGGTCATGAACAATATGTAATTTATACAGCAGATGGTCAACGGTTCTTATTAAAAGCCACCCCCGAAACCAAAGTACAAAACCACGCCATTATTGCCGAGTTAATCGACGATCGCTATCAAACCAGTACAGGGGGAATGCTACGATATGGGGGCATTGAAGTAGCTAAAGGCAGTCGTAAAACCGGGTACGAAGTGGTAGAAGGAGGAACCCTCCTCTGGGTACCCGAAGAAACCCACGAAGTTAATAAAGATATCTCTCTGTTAGTAGTGGAAGATGGACAATACGTCGAAGCAGGAACAGAAGTGGTCAAAGACATCTTCTGTCAATGTTCAGGGGTAATTGAAGTAGTCCAAAAAAATGATATTCTACGAGAAATCGTTATTAAACCAGGAGAATTTCATTTAGACGTAGATCCCGATCAAGTTTCCTTTAAAAACGAAGACTTGATTCCCCCAGGCACCGAAGTTTTACCCGGTGTGGTAACAACAGATCTGCGCCAAGTAGAATGGATTGAAAGTACCGAAGGACTAGGGTTATTATTGCGTCCTGTAGAAGAATATCCCGTCAGTAACGAACCCGCTGCCCCCTCCCAAGGATCCATCAACGAAGAAGAAGTAGGACGACACATTGAACTGCGATCGGTGCAACGACTGTTCTATAAAGACGGGGAACGGGTCAAATCTGTAGATGGAATTCATCTGTTAAGCACCCAATTGGTGCTAGAAATTGACACCGGAACCGAACAAGCTGCGGCCAATCTGGCAGCGGATATTGAGCTAAAAAACGACGACGAGGAAGATTGTCAACGGCTACAGTTAGTTATTCTAGAGTCTTTAATTCTACGTCGAGATCTCGATACCGATCCTCACGGTGGCATTATTAAAACCAGTGTTTTAGTGACCGATGGTGATCAAATTGCTCCAGGGGCAGTAGTAGCTAAAACGGAAATTCAGTGTAAAGAACATGGAGAAATCCGAGGCATTAAAAGTGGTTTAGAAGCGGTACGTCGTATTTTAGTGGTGCGAGATGAAGACTTGGAGATAATTACCCTCAAAGACAAGCCAACGGTGGTTAAAGATGATTTGATTGTTGCTGGTACTGAATTGGCACCAGGGGTAAAAGCCACTGAGTCAGGTCTAGCAGTAGCCATTGATCAAGTTGAGGACGCTTATGAGATCAAGTTGCGCTTAGCCCGTCCCTATCGGGTGTCTCCTGGAGCCATTTTACATATTGCTGACGGAGATCTGGTACAACGGGGGGATAATCTCGTGTTACTGGTGTACGAACGGGCAAAAACTGGTGATATTATCCAAGGTTTACCCAGAATTGAGGAATTATTAGAAGCTCGTAAGCCCAAAGAAGCTTGTATTCTTTCCCGTAAACCAGGGGTTTGTCAAGTTGAGTATTTAGAAGATGAAAGCGTCGATGTAAAAGTCATCGAAGATGACGGCACTGTCAGCGAATATCCCATTCTCCTCAACCAAAATGTTATTGTTTCTGATAATCAACGAGTAGATGTGGGGGATCATTTAACCGATGGACCGGCTAATCCTCACGAATTATTAGAAGTCTTTTTTGACTACTATGTGGATAAGAAAGGGGTTTATGAGGCTGCCTTAATTGGGTTACAAGCTGCTCAGAAATTCTTAGTGGATCAAGTACAGACGGTGTATCAGTCTCAAGGAATTGATATCTCTGATAAACACATTGAAGTGATTGTGCGTCAAATGACAGCTAAAGTGCGTGTGGATGATGGAGGTGACACCACCATGTTACCTGGAGAATTGGTGGAATTACGGCAACTTGAACAAGTGAATGAAGCCATGGCCATTACTGGAGGTGCGCCGGCGCGATATACCCCTGTATTGTTGGGTATTACTAAAGCCTCCCTCAATACCGATAGCTTTATCAGTGCAGCGTCTTTCCAAGAGACAACCCGTGTCCTAACCGAAGCAGCTATCGAAGGTAAGTCCGACTGGTTACGAGGCTTAAAAGAAAACGTAATTATCGGTCGTTTGATTCCTGCCGGAACAGGCTTTAATGCTCATGAGGAAATGGTCATGGGAACTTTAGATAACGGGGAAGACAGTCTCAATAATCGTTACGGACAAGGGGAACGAGATAACCATAATAGTGATAAAAAATCCCCCAATCGCTTAATCGGGGCTACTCTCGATGAGGTGGATGAGAATATGATCTTAGACGATAATATTGCCCGTGCCTACACTGAAGCTGATCCTCCCTGGTCTATTGAATCTGAAAATGATAAAGACGATCAAGATAAGGGCTAGAAACAATTAACTGTTTTTTAGCTTCTTGGGCAAGAAGCCCCACGCTGTATTTTCTCAAAAAACATTAACAAATCAGCGTGGGACGGGGCTTTTAAAGAGCGGAAATAGTTCCGCTGTCAAGACTTTTTTTCTGTATTTTAATGATCCTCAATTACCAGTACCGTTGTTACCCAGAGACACCACAAAAAAGCCAGTTAAATATCTGGCTGAGAGTCTGTCAATATTGGTACAACTGGCAAATTGGGGATCGTTTTCGTTGGTGGGAGAGAAATCGCACTAATTATGTTATTCCGAGTGGTGACTTTTGTTATATCTCTTGCAGTCTGCCACCTTTGGAGTTAAGAGATAAGCCCAATTTCTATTCCCAAAAGAAACTATTACCATTAAAGAAAAAAGACTTAACGATAGTAAAGCATTCAGGAGAATTACTCGACTTTTCTATCGTACCGTCTCAAACTTTGCAGGATGTTTCTCAGCGTGTTGAATTAGCTTTTAACCGATATATTAAAGGTGACATTAATGGCAGTAGAAGTGGAAAACCACGCTTCAAAAATCGTTATCGTACTCTTAGAATAGAATCTCAAGCTATTAAAATCAAAAGGGTAGAAAAAAATTGGCTTTATCTTTCTATTTCAAAATTAAAAGGATGGTTAAAACTAAGATTACATCGTCCTTTACCAGAAGGTTTTTCACTCAAAAATATCTTGATAACAAGAAAAACTGATGGTTGGTACTGCACAATGTGCTTAGATGCTCCTTCTGTACCTAACTTTACTCCTGAAAAGATTACTGCCACTTGGGATAATTCTCTGGGAATAGATGCGGTACTTTTTGAGGATGATTACCTAGCAACTTCAGAAGGAAATAAATTGCCTTCTGTTAAGTCCTATCGAAAAAATCAAGATGAATTAGCCAAGATTTCTCAGAGAAAAAATGCTAAGAAAAAAGGGTCTAAAGCCAGAAGAAAATTAGCCAAAAAGGAGGCAAGAAAGCATCAACAAATAGCTAGAGCTAGAAAAGATCATGCCTATAAGACGGCTCATGCTCTAGTTCGTACCCATAAAAAAGTCTTCTTTGTAGAAAATCTTAATTTACAAGGATTAAGGAAACGAAATAAGGCAAAAAAAGACGGGGTTCACAAGCCCCGCCTACGAGCGGCGGGGACGACCCCTTACCATCAGGGGAATTATCTCCCTAATGGTCAAAGTGCTAAATCGGGCTTAAATAAGTCTTGGTCTGATGCTTCTTTTGGGCAGTTTTTTGAAATTTTCAGTTACATAGCCGAAAAAGCTGGTGCTGTGGTCAAAAAAGTCAATCCTGCATTTACATCCCAATTTTTACCTTATCGTGATGAGTTTGTGTTTACTGATTGTACTATCAGAAAGTATTGGGATGAAATCGAAAAAATTTGGGTTGATAGAGACATTTGCGCTTCCATCAACCTTAAAAGAGTCGGGCTGGAACTTTTCCCGACTGTAAATCGCCGTAGTGGGAAAATTGTATCTTCTAAGACTCATAGTACCACGAAGGAAGTTCTGGCAGTCCTTAAGCGGATACCAGAAGCCTACACTGACCTGACGGTACAGTGTAGGTAGTTCACAGGTTTGGAAGAAGATTATTCTGAGTGCTAAACTTCTTTTGCTGATGGGGTGACAAGGAGGTTAAAGTGAAGACAGGGTATGGGGTGTGGGGAGATAGGGAAGTGTGGGAAGTGTGGGAAGTGTGGGAAGTGTGGGAAGTCATAGTCTCCCTCTGCTCCCTTGTCTCCCTTGTCTCCCCTATCTCCCCTATCTCCCTTGTCTCCCCTATCTCCCTTGTCTCCCCTATCTCCCTTGTCTCCCCGTCTCCCAGTCCCCCAGTCTCCTTTGTCTTTGTCTGTGGGGTGTAGGGCAATACTACTCGGATAAGCTTGAAAAGTTCATGAAATAGAGAGTGTGGGGAGTGTGGGAGGTGTGGGGAGAATTAAGCAATACACATGGTTTTCTCTTCCCACCCTTCCCCCTCTTCCCTCTCTTCCCCATC
>JASJDW010000072.1 GCA_030064955.1 Crocosphaera sp. | reverse complement strand
ATCCACCGAAGGAACTTCTTTTAGTGTGTTTTGTTCCATTGCTGGGGTTATTGCGCTGGTTATTAGTATTTTGATTTGTTTTCGCTATAAAAAAATTGCTCAATTGATGCGAAACCCTGATGCAAAAGCACGGCCTAGAAAATCATCTACATTACAATTAATTCGAGCGGGTTTATTATCTAATTTGGTGGGTATTTTCCTGTCAATTATTGGTGCAGAAGGGTTTGTTGGTATTTTATGGCGGAAACTCTCTAATATTCCTCAAGGTGCAGCGGTTTATGATACCAGTAAGTTACCCACTCCTAGCGAAATTTTATTACTTCTTGCTAATACTCATACCATTTTATGTCACTTTGCTGGTATTGTTGTGGGTTTATATTTATTAGATCGTTTGGATCGATAATTAGAGAACAAAATGAAGGAATCTAACCTATGCAAAGAACCAGATTAAATACGTTAGTAGAAGTTACTCAAACCAAGTTTAATAAAACGTTTAGTAATCCTTGGCGACGTATTTCTTTAAGTTTAATTAGTCTTCTTCTGGGATTTTTTGTCGGTCAAGCTGTTTCTATTACCGCAGGACAAGAAGCTTATTGGGATATTACTATAGGCATTTTTTTGCTAATTTTTACTGAAGGAATTAGTAGAATTGCCTATAGTCGAAATAAAAAAGAGGGGCGATCGCTAAGTCTCGACATTCTCAATCTTTTTAAAATTGGGGTAACTTATAGTTTATATATTGAAGCCCTGAAATTGGGATCTTAAATAACTATAAAAATAATGGAATCGATTAAGTTACTAGAAAAAATCAATCAAAAATGTTTTTTATCTTCTTCTGAAATAGATATTTTATTACAGGAAGAATTAAACAATAAATCTTTTTGTAATCTATTTAATATAACCGCAGAAAATGGAAGAAAAAAAATAAAAAATCGTCTTGCTTTATGGAAAAAAAGTTATTGTTTAGTCCATGAATATTGTCAGAAATTAGGCTTTAATTCTCTTGACATAATGTCCCTTTTATGGAAGTTATGGCTACCTTTAGCCATCCAATTAAGTCAAGAAAAAAGAAAAAAAAACACTCCTTTAATCCAAGGAATTTTGGGCGGACAAGGAACAGGAAAAACAACTCTCTCACATATTCTTTGTATCATCTTAAAACAATTAGGATATACAACTCTTACTATTTCTATTGATGACTTCTATAAAACCTACAATGAACGTCAGAAATTGAAAGAAATTGATCCGCGTTTTATTTGGCGTGGTCCCCCAGGAACCCATGATGTAGAATTAGCAATTAACATTTTAAATCAATTAAAAGATCCTAATTATTTACAACCTATTTCTATTCCACGTTTTGATAAATCTTTATGGAATGGTCAAGGAGATAGAATAAAACCAGACATGATTAATAAAGCTGATATTATCTTATTTGAAGGCTGGTTTCTAGGAGTTCAACCTATTAATACAACTCAATTGAATGATGCACCATTACCCATTAAAACGAAAGAAGATAAACAATTTGCTAAAGATATCAATGAAAATTTAAAAGCTTACCTACCCTTGTGGAAACAATTAGATCGCCTCATTATTCTCTATCCTAAAGATTATACTTTAAGTAAAAAATGGCGCAAAGAAGCAGAACAAAAAATGAAATTATCAGGAAAAACAGGCATGAATAATGAAGAAATAGAAGCATTTGTTAACTATTTCTGGAAAGCTTTACATCCTCAACTATTCATAACACCATTAGCACAAAATCCTAATCTTGTTGATCTAGTGATTACTATAGATGCTAATCATTCTCCTCAACAAATTCAGAGCCATCTCCAACAATAGCACTACACATTAAAGTTACAACAATATTTCTTCAAATAAAAATTAAGAATAAGAGTGAAATATATTGATATATTTTTGTCATGCCATAGCAATTTTCAATTGAGGGAAACATCTAAAAATTTTCCCTCCTGCCTTCTGCCCTTCCCCCCTTGGGGGGATAAGGGGGGGTTTGCCTCCTGCCTCAAGATATTATTGTGGAATATAAATCAGCGATCGCCTTAGTTGGATCATCTTGCTTAACTAAAGATTCTCCAATTAAAACAGCATTTGCTCCCGCATTTTTAACGGTTTGCAAATCTTCAGAGGTATGGATACCAGACTCGCTAACAATAAGAATACCTCGCTCTTTTATTTGATCCTGACGGGCTGTTAATAAGTTTCTGGTGGTTTCTAAAGTTACCTCAAAAGTTTCTAGGTTACGGTTATTAATGCCAATTAAAGATACCCCTTCAATCCCTAATACCCGATCCATTTCTTCTAAAGAATGAACCTCTACTAAAGGAGTCATGCCTAAACTACGAATAATTTTGATGAAATATTGTAAATCTGAGTCTTTCAGGATAGCAGCAATCAATAAGATAGCATCGGCCCCTTTTACCCTTGCTAAATAGATTTGATAGGGATAAATAATAAACTCTTTGCACAATAAGGGAATATCCACTGCTTGACGCACTAACGCCAGGTTCTCAAAACTGCCTTGAAAAAATTTACTATCCGTCAACACTGAAAGACAACTGGCCCCTCCTTTAACATAAGCTTGAGCAATGGCCACCGGATCAAAATCTGCTCGAATCACTCCCTTAGAAGGAGACGCTTTTTTGACCTCCGCGATCAAAGCTGGTTGGGTTTTCTCTTGAGCAATGGCCCCTAAAAAATCCTTAGCCGGTGGCGCACTTTGCTCTTGTTTTCGTAAGTCTAACAAGGAAAGACGTTCCCGCATTCGTTCCACTTCTTTTTCCTTGTGCCAAACGATTTCTTCCAGGATATGGTTAGCTTTTCCGTTGGGATCAGGCACTTGATAACGTAAGATATCAACTTCTACCGATGGGTTGGGGGGTCGTCTTCTGATTTGCATTCGTTTTGTTAAGAAATTTTAAGAAACTACCGAGGATATTCTGCAATCTAAGATATTGTATCCATAATTTCCGTCCCCTTACCAGAGCCTTTACCGCATTTACCGTAAATCTCTTGAGGGAAGTTACGGAGAAGTGTGGGTAAGATAAAAAAAAAGATTTTCTATATAATCCGATAGTATCCCTAACCTTAGATTAAAGATTACGTTAATCATCCCTATGAATAGCATTAAAGAAAAAATCCAATCGATCTTGAATCAATTACCAGATGATTGTTCAATTGAAGATATCCAGTATCATTTGTATGTTCTTGAAAAAATCCGTCAAGGATTACAGGTCGCTGAACGCGAACCCATATTACAACAAGAGGAAGTCGAGGGACTACTAAGTAAATGGCTTATCGAGTGATTTGGTCTTCTAAAGCGGTAGAAGATGTTGATTCCATTGCGACCTATATCGCCCGTGATTCTCCTTCCTATGCTGCTGCGGTAGTGCGCCAGATTTTGGATGCTACGAATCAGTTGGAGGACAATCCGTTAACAGGGGAGTTGATTGCTGAAGGGGATAGTATGACCCTTCGAGATCAACCTGCTTATACTTACCGTGTGATCTATCGTGTGGATGGTGATACGGTAATAGTTGTGGCAGTGGTCCATACAAAACGGTTATTAGGTCTCAATGAATAATGGAAGATCAAGACATTCAAGGTTTAATTGAAGGAGTCGCAAAGGCTGACTCCTCTGATGCTTTACTCGAAGCAGTTGAGTCTTTGTCTGAGAGTGGCCATGAACTGGCTATCCCAACGTTAATTGAGGCGTTGGGATACAATAATCCTGGGGCTGCCGTGGCGGCGGTGGAAGGGCTAATTAATTTAGGAGATGTGAGTGTTCCTCATCTCCTGGAGCAGATAGATGGTTACAATTATGGGGCAAGGGCTTGGGCTACTCGGGCGTTAGCTGGTATTGGCCATCCTTCAGCCTTAGATCATCTTCAAGAGACTGCGTTAAAAGATTTTTCCATGAGTGTGCGCCGTTCTGCTGCGAAAGGACTCGGTTATATACAATGGGCTAAGTTACTCGATTCAGAGGTGTTTAAGGGGCAAAAACAAACCATTGAGACGTTATTTAAGGTGTTAGATGACCCTGAGTGGGTGGTGCGTTATGCTGCGGTGGTAGGATTAGAAAATTTGGCAGTTTCTGTGGATCAAGAAATATTAGTTAATTCGATTGTTCACAGGTTAGAACAGCAGTTAGAAACCGAGCCAGAATTAGGGGTTTGCGTTCGTATTCAATTAGCTTTAACTAAATCCCGCACCTTGTTGAAAATTAGCTAGTTTTGATACGGAAGAGGCAAGAGATATTTTTTTGACTTTGACTGTTTTAGATTTCATTATAGCAGTTCCCATACTTGTGAGGGACAAACTCTTCTAGTTCTAGGAGTTAGGAGTTCGGGAGTTCAAGAGTTGAATATTAGGTGTATCTCATGAGTCCAGGAAATGCTATATCTTTATTTATTAATAGTTTCCGAGAGATATGGCATAATTTTAGATGTATCTTGGCTCAACGCCATATTCAGATATCTTAATATATTGGCGAAACAACTTGAATGTTCTTCATGCTGCTGAATTACTAAGAATAAAAGCCACTTCAAAGCTGAATCCGGAAGTCAAATCAACATTAGGGCAATTCTTTACCCCTTATTCTATAAGTTTATATATGGCTTCCTTGTTCAATAAAATTGAGGGAGATATCTCTCTGCTCGATCCTGGATGTGGTTCAGGATCACTAACGGCAGCTTTTGTTGATGAGTCTTTGAGAAGAAAAAAAATAAACTCTATCAATATCGATGCTTTTGATATGGATTCAGTCATCCAACCTTTTATTGATGAAACTCTGGCACTATGCGTTGAAAAATGTGAAAAACATGATGTCTTAATTGACGTAAATTTTATCTTAGATGACTTGATTTTTAATAAGACAAAAAATGTAGGGTTATTTGCCAATAAAGGTGGCTATAGTCACGTCATTATGAACCCACCCTACAAAAAAATAGCATCTACGAGCGAACACAGAAAAGCTTTGAAAAGTGTTTTCATAGAAACCGTAAATCTTTATACGGGGTTTGTTGCACTTTCTATACAGCAACTGGAAATAGATGGGGAATTAGTAGCAATTATTCCTAGATCGTTTTGTAATGGTGTTTATTATCAACCATTTCGTGAATTTCTGCTTCGTGAAACAGCTATTAAGCAGATACATATTTTTGATTCGCGTTCTTTAGTATTCGCAGATAATGATGTACTCCAAGAAAACATCATCATTCACTTAATTAAAGGAGTTAAACAGCAGACAGTAAAAATTACATCTAGTCCTAGTGCTGACTTTGAAATTGATAAAGAAACCCAAAGCATTACAGCAACCGATCAAACCACTCGTACAGTTCCCTTTTCCTCAATAGTTAAACCGAATGATAAACGACAATTTATCCATATTGCAGCTAATGAACGAGATCAAGCAGTAATAGACAGGTTATCTTGTCTCAACTCCACATTAGAAGCTCTAGGAATTCAAGTTAGCACTGGTGCAGTAGTAGATTTTAGATTAAAGGATGATTTACGACAAAACTTAGGAAGTGGTGCTGTTCCTTTGATCTATTCGACTCATTTAGATAAAGTAGTAAACTATCCTAAAAATTCTAAAAAGCCCAATGCCATCTCGGTATCTAGTAAGTCAAGAAGTTGGCTTTGGAAAAATTCAGGTAATTTCGTAATTGTCAAACGATTTAGTAGTAAGGAAGAGAAACGTAGAATTGTCGCTGCATATTACGATGGCTCATTACCTGGTGAATTAATTGGTTTTGATAACAAGCTGAATGTTTTCCACGATTCTAAACAAGGTTTTGCCAAAGATGTTGCTCTCGGTTTGTATGTTTATCTAAACAGTACCTTGCTAGATAAATACTATCGATTGTTTGGTGGGCATACTCAGGTAAATGCTACTGACTTGAGAGCTATTCGTTACCCAGATTTAAAAACGTTGAAGTTGTTGGGGAATAAAGCTCATAGTGCAAATTTATCACAAAAACAAATTGATGAAATATTAGAAGAGCAACTAGCAAAAATGGTAGGTAATAACGATAATCCTCTGACTGTTCAAGAAAAGATTGACCAAGCATTAGAGATATTAGCTTTGTTGGGAATGCCCAGAGCGCAGCAAAATGAGCGTTCTGCACTCACTCTATTATCTTTAATCGATCTTAAAGCAAATGGTTCGTGGAGCGATTTGGAACGACCGATGATTGGTGTAACCCCAATTATGAATTGGTGTGAAGAATTCTATGGCAAAAAATACGCGCCTAATACTCGTGAAACTTTCCGACGGCAAACGCTTCATCAGTTTATTGATGGTGGACTTTGTTTGTACAATCCAGATCGACCAGATCGCCCTGTGAACAGCCCCAAAGCTTGTTATCAAATCACTACTGAACTTTTTGATATGTTGGTTAAATACGGTACTAATGAATGGGAAACAGCGTTAGCAGATTGGCTGGAACATAGAGAGACTTTGATCACTAAAGCTTCGATTGGGTATGCTGAGGAAACCTCAGCACCCCTCTCACTCAGTATGCCAAAGAACGAGAAATGGAGATGATTCCTTTGACATTGGATGATGGCACGGAGATTAAGCTCAGTCCAGGAAATCACAGTCAGTTGATAAGGGATATTGTGATGGAATTTGGTCCTCGTTTTGTACCTGGTTCGGAAGTTATTTATCTAGGGGATACAGGAGCTAAGAAGGACTTTTTCAAACCAGAAAGGTTGGCTGAGTTAGGTGTTATAGTCGAGCAAAAAGGGAAGTTACCAGATGTTATTCTTTACTGGCCTGAGAAAGATTGGTTATTATTGATTGAATCTGTTACCAGTCACGGTGCTGTAGATAGTAAACGTCATAGGGAACTAGCTAAACTTTTTGCTGAAGCAACCCCTGGTTTGATTTATGTGACTGCTTTTCCGGATCGCAAAACCATGGCTAAATACTTAGCAGATATTTCTTGGGAAACAGAAGTTTGGACTGCCGAAGCTCCAACCCATATGATTCATTTTAACGGCGATCGATTTCTTGGTCCTTATGAACAATAACCGCAAATTAATCATCAAAATGGAAAGAAAAGACATTGAATAAACAAGAAACTTTATTAAATGAGTTAAAAATAGCTAGACAACAAATAAAGACTGATAGCTATAGTATGTCTATTGGTGAAATTATCAATTTGTATCGAGATAAAGATTTAATCCTTAATCCTGCTTTTCAGCGACTATTTCGTTGGAATGATGACCAAAAGACTAAATTTATTGAGTCTATTCTAATTGGAATACCCATACCTCAGATTTTTGTTGCTCAACAATCTAGTGGTCAATGGACTATTGTAGATGGAGTTCAAAGAGTTTCTACTCTGCTGCAGTTAACTGGAAATTTAAAGGATAAAGAACCTTTAAAGTTAACCGAATGTGAATACTTACCATCAATAGTAGATTCCAAATGGGATGATTTGCCTCAAGATTTACAAAGAATATTTAGACGCTCAAAATTAGATATAAACATAATACTGACAGAGAATAGTCTCCAGTCTCAATATGAATTATTTAAACGTTTAAACTCAGGAGGTATACACCTAGAAGATCAGGAAATGAGAAATTGCCTGATTATCATGCTCGATGAAAGTTTTTATGATAAAGTCAACGATTTAAAAGAATATGAAAATTTTCAAAAATGTTTGTGCTTATCTCAAGATAAATTGGACAAAGAATATCATATGGAATTAATCCTGAGATTTTTCATTGCCAAGCATGGAAAAACAAACTACGATAAATATCAAATGAGTACCAGTCTTTTAAAGGATTTTATTGATGATGAAACGGCAAAAATAATAAGTGATGAAGATTTTAAGATTAACAAGGAAATAGAAACTTTTAAAAAAACTTTCGACTTACTGAAAAATACGCTGGAAAAAGATTCTTTTAAAAAATATAATTCAGAAAAAGATAAGTTTCAAGGGCAATTTTCTATCGCCAGCTTTGAATTAATAGCCTCTGGAGTTGCCAATAACTTAGATAAATTAGAACAAATTGGCAAAGATAATTTTATCAATAAGGTTAAAGAGCTTTATCAGACTTCAGAAGCACAGAATTTGCTGAAAAGAGGAATGAAAGCTTTACCAAGATTTAAAGGATTAGCTGAACTTTCAACTGATTATTTTTCTAGATGAAGATTGAAAAATTTGAAGAAACTTTACAAAAAGATTTGGCATGGAGAAAAAAGGAAGTTTCTGATTTATGGTTACTTTGCCAAGAAAAAAATATTGAAGTGATCCTTAAGTCATTTTTGTTAATCTTGTATGCTCATTGGGAAGGATTTATCAAACAAAGTAGTAAATCTTATTTAATATTTATTTCTGAAAATAAACTGAAACATAAAGAATTAGCTTTAAATTTTAAGGCTATAACACTTAAGGGAGTAATAAATAATTGTATTAAAGATAATGATAGTCTTAGTTTGGTAAATGAAGTACAATTACTTAATAAAATAATGGCTAAAGAAGAAGCCAAATTTTCTGTTCCTAACAATATTTTAAATGAAAAAAATAAAAGTTTTATTAATACTCAGTCAAACTTAACCCCTAAAATCTTTCGTGGATTTTGTGATACTTTAGGTATCGAATATAAAGATTGTCTAAAGATACGAGAACACTACTTAAATGAACAGTTAATTAACAATAGAAATGCCATTGGTCATGGCAGTCAACTCGATCTAAGCTCAATTAATGATTTTGATTTGACTTTGGAAAGTTTAGCGAGATTAAAAGAGATAATCTTCGCGATTATTGATTCTTTTAAAGACGATCTTCTTGAATATGCAACTGAACAATATTACTTAGCAGAAAAAGTTGAAAATAAACGTGCATACGATGAACAAGCTTCTAAAAAGCTTGAAAAAACTTTTAAAGATATCGAAGATAGATATTCCCTATAGTAAACATTGTGGCAAAATAGAGAGCCCATAGGATAACTGTACCTATGGGTTAAACTCGGTTTTAGAAGCATCTTAACAAAGATGCTCCTAAAAATTATCTTAGGTTTAGATGGTCATTATTTAGACTCTGAAAATTCTGCGTCAATGACATCATCACCACTATCAGAGGAACCACCACCACCAGGAGGTGTACCCGCATCACCACCATCAGGGGCTGCACCTGGCGCGCCACCAGCTTGCTGATAGACACTGCTACCAATGCTGTAGAGAACTTGTTGTAACTCTTCGGTTAAGGACTTGATTTGATCGTCATTGTCTTGAGCGATCGCATCTTTGAGATCTTTGATCAAGCCTTCAGCCTTGGTTTTATCGGCTGCAGGCACTTTATCCCCTAATTCGGTGAGTTGTTTTTCAGCTTGATACACTAAAGAGTCAGCTTGGTTCTTGCGATCAATTTTCTCCCGACGTTCCTTATCTGCGCTGGCGTTAGCTTCTGCTTCTTTAACCATGCGATCCACTTCTGTATCGGGTAAGGTAGAAGCTCCAGTAATACTGATGGACTGTTCTTTACCAGTTCCTTTGTCTTTCGCCGTAACATTGAGGATACCGTTGGCATCAATATCAAAAGTAACTTCAATTTGGGGAACGCCACGGGGTGCAGGGGGAATACCATCTAAACGGAATAACCCTAAGTCTTTGTTATCTTTGGCCATTTCTCTTTCCCCTTGCAGAACATGAATTTCTACATTGCTTTGGCCATCAACTGCGGTAGAGAAGACTTCCGATTTTTTGGTGGGAATGGTGGTGTTACGGGGAATAATTTTGGTCATGACACCGCCGAGGGTTTCCACACCGAGGGATAGAGGCGTTACGTCTAGGAGGAGAATATCTTTAACTTCACCGGCTAAGACACCCCCTTGAATGGCTGCACCCATCGCTACCACTTCGTCGGGGTTAACCCCTTTATTGGGTTCTTTGTTTAAGATTTTCTGGACTAATTCTTGTACCGCAGGAATACGAGTGGAACCCCCAACCAGTACCACCTCATCAATATCGCTGTTGCTGAGTTTTGCATCCTTCATGGCTTTTTCTACGGGGATGCGACTGCGATCAATTAGATCGGAGCAGAGTTCTTCAAATTTTGCCCGTGTTAAAGTGGTATCGAGATGTTTAGGCCCTTCTTGGGTAGCGGTAATAAAGGGAAGGTTAATTTCGCTTTGGGTAACGCTAGAAAGTTCAATTTTAGCTTTTTCTGCTGCTTCGGTTAACCGTTGTAGTGCTTGTTTATCTTTGCGTAGATCGATCCCTTCGTTTTTCTGAAATTCACCGGCGAGAAAATCAACAATTTTCTTATCAAAGTCGTCACCCCCTAAATGGGTGTCTCCAGAAGTGGCTAATACTTCAAATACACCGTCACCTACTTCTAGGATGGATACGTCGAAGGTTCCACCCCCTAAGTCGAATACTAGGATGGTTTCGTTACTTTTCTTATCTAACCCGTAAGCTAAAGACGCTGCTGTGGGTTCGTTAATAATCCGTTTTACTTCAATTCCCGCAATTTTTCCTGCATCTTTGGTGGCTTGACGTTGAGAGTCGTTAAAATAAGCAGGAACGGTAATTACTGCTTCGGTAACGGTTTCACCGAGGTATTTACTCGCATCTTCTACTAACTTGCGGAGAACCTGGGCAGAAATTTCTTCAGGGGAAAACTGTTTTCCTTGGGCAGAACAGTCTAATTTAACGTTTCCATTGCCATCTCGTAAGACTTTATAAGAGACTTCCGTCGCTTCGTTGGTCAC
This sequence comes from Crocosphaera sp., assembly GCA_030064955.1. Classification (GTDB taxonomy): domain Bacteria; phylum Cyanobacteriota; class Cyanobacteriia; order Cyanobacteriales; family Microcystaceae; genus Crocosphaera. Next base: position 8,490 of record JASJDW010000072.1, on the reverse strand, counting down.
TTCTTCATGTTTACGACCAATGAAACGCTTAACCGAATAAAAGGTATTTTCGGGGTTCATTACCCCTTGACGTTTAGCGATCTGTCCTACCAAGCGATCGCCGTTTTTGGCATAAGCGACCACAGAGGGGGTGGTACGAAACCCCTCAGCGTTAGCGATAACAGTGGGTTTTCCCCCTTCCATTACCGCAACACAAGAGTTAGTCGTTCCCAAATCAATTCCGACAACTTTTCCCATATCCTATACTCCTTAATTACTATATAACTTACTCAATGCTGTTAGTCAGCCTAAGTATTAATAATGGGTTTCTCTGAGTATTTATCACTCATATCTATGGTGACGGGATAGGGGTTTTATAGGGTAGTGTAGGTTTCCGAACCTAGGGATGACGGTTTGAATGAAGTCAGAAGTTCCACAGCGAATCTGCGGCGCAACAGCACAGAAGTTAAATTTATAGTTGGGGACTTCTTCTGAAATTCTCTTAAAATCAAGGCTCAACGATTATTTTTTGCTTAAAGATTCAGCAACAATTTGAAAATCATTTCTTAACATAAAATATTGTTTATTTATGTTTGACTCTTGAATAAGAATTAGGGTTTTGAAATCGGACTTTTTTTAGCGGTGCAGCCGCACTCGCGGAGCGAGACCGCCTCCTTATTCTTAACATAAGTTAATACAGTGATGTTTACTTATGTCCAACTATTTATTAACTTTGTTATAAACGTTTCTTAACGATAATTTTTGATTAATAATTATTAATTTTAATAGACAAGATTTTTAGCTTGTGTAAGAATATTCCTGAGAAATCCGGGTAATAACTATGATTTCAAAATTACAAAGAATAATCAGCATTTTACTTTCAACTTTTTTTCTAGCTTTTAGTTTCAATGCACCTTCATTTGCTAATCAAATCAGCAATGATAGTCCACCATTGATCATTAAACAAATCTCTCAATCTGGGGAAAATACTAAGGGAAAAGTATTACGTTTGGAAGGTTCGAAAACTTTTTTTGACTTAGGAATTGATGACGAAGGAAACTTTTTCATTAAAACAGAAACAAAACTTTCAGACGTAAATCAATCACAAAAAAATGAGTTAACCGTCTCATCATCGGCTGATCTAGATGTCCAATCATACATGGATCAGGAATTTGATACTTTACCTGAGGATCAACTTCAAGAGCGATCCTTAATACCTACATATACTGAACTCACCGAACTTGCTTCTAGCAAATCTGCTGTAGTAAAAGGTGATCCTGGTTATAGCTAAGCATCATCGGATGAGGAAGATGTAGAAGTTCCAGAAGCTTTTGGAACTTCTCAAATAGCATACACTGGTTCGCGTGTTTTAGGAGGCACAACTAATCCTGCTCAAGCTAATCCATACAGAAGAGCCGGGAAATTGTATATGGCGATTGGTGGAAACACTTACAACTATATTTGTTCCGCTTCAATGATTGGAAGAAGCTTACTGATTACCGCAGCACACTGCGTCCATGACTATGGAAAAAAAGGAAATGGATGGGCGAGAAAGGTTAAATTTGTACCAGCTAAAAATGGTGGTAGCGAACCCTACACATTTTTTGAAAGCTCACAATACCTGATTCCTACAAGCTATTATAACGGGACAGATACTTGTAGCACTACAGGTGTTGTTTGTAACAATGATATTGCTTTGGTTGCGCTAAACAATAACAGTAGAGGCCAACAGGCAGGTAATGTTACTGGCTGGTACGGTTATGGCTGGAACGGTTATAGCTATGCGATACCAACTAACAGCTTTCAAGGTGTCTTCGGTAATAAGCGATTTGCAAGCATTACTCAGCTTGGATATCCTGGCTCGCTAGACTCAGGACAAAGGATGGAAATCAATACAGCCTATGGTGCCCTCAAGGCTAGTGGTAATCTCAAAAATACTTGGCTAGGTTCAAACATGACTGGAGGTTCTAGTGGTGGCCCCTGGCTTGTAAACTTTGGTATTAGTCCGTCAGGAAAACAATATGGCTCGGCAACCGTGCGTAATGTTGTTGTAGGAGTTACAAGCTGGGGTTATACTAATCCTAATATCCAAATGCAGGGTGCTTCTTGGTTTGGACAAAATGTCGAATTTCCTAACTCTGCCTATGGTAGTCGTGGGGCAGGTAATATTGGGAAACTTGTTTATGATGCTTGTGACAATCCCGCATTCTCTGGCTGGAAACTTCAAAGTAGGGGACGTTGTCGCTGATCTCCTAAGGTATTAGACTAAATATAGTCTTTTGTTTAGTTGCATCTACTTAAATTAGATAGACCAGTTTTTCCTTGTGTAAAACTAATATCTTTAGGGTTTTAAAATCCTCTAAACCCTAAAGATATTAATTTCACGTTCATTGATTTTAAGGACACTTTTTACTGTTCCAGTTATCATGAAAATGAAGATTATTATTCTCAAGGGTGTGTTAATTATAACTGTAATTATAATGTTGGTTGTGATTTTTAACCCTCCTCTATTAGCTTATACAACAACCTTTTCAACTCCCATATCACTTATGTCTTCCACGCAATCTTCCCAGTCTACTACTTTGAGAAACTATTCTTGGCGACTCGATCATTGGGAGTATCAAGATTCTACTGTTGAACTTCTGCCCAAAATAGAACTGTCTTTAAATTTTAAGGGCGATCAAGTGTTGGGATTTGGTGGATGCAATCGGTTTGGTGGATCTTTTAAACAAGTTAAAAATCAACTTTCCTTTGGAACATTGCAGGCAACCCAAAGAGCTTGTGAGCCATCCATAATGAACCAAGAATTTCAATTTTTTTCTGCTCTTGAATCAGTAAATCGTATGAATTTAGATACTCCAGGTAAATTGATGTTGTTTTATGGAACAGAAGCAGATAAAGGGATACTTCACTTTGTGCAAACAAATGAGGCTAAATATAATGACCACTGAAGTCTCTAATAACTTTTGAGAACTGGTATAATATTTTTTATAACAGTTGATTTTAAAAATGATTACTCAAATTAAATTTACTAGATTACTTAAACAGAACTTCTTAAGGCAACAATCGGATCAAGTTTAGCAGCTTTTTGAGCAGGAATCACCCCAAAACCTAGACCAATGCCACTGGAAACTGCTAAGGAAACAATGACAGAAACAGAAGAAATTGTAGTGGATAAAGGAGAAATTAATCCTACCAATGTCACTAAACTTACCCCAGTTAAAATACCAACAATTCCCCCAGAAACAGAAATAATAACGGCTTCAATTAAAAACTGTCCTAAAATATCGCTTTGACTAGCTCCCAATGCTTTTCTAAGTCCAATTTCTGAGGTTCTTTCACTCACTGAAACTAACATAATATTCATCACCCCAATGCCACCAACAATCAAAGAAATTCCTGCTAAAAAAGTCAACATTACTGTTAACCCAGTGGCAATACTTCCCACAATATCTAACATCTGTTTTGAACTTTCTACCCCAAAGTCATCCTCGTTGGTTATTTGATGTCTTAATCTTAATAAATTTTCAATTTGAAATTGAGCAGCCGATACGCTATCAACATCTTCTGCTTCTACATTAATCCAACTCAATTGTAAGCCGTAGGGAGAGGTTTTTCCCACAATTTGATTGGCCATAGTAGTTAGAGGAATTAACACTGTTTCATCTAAATTAGTACCAATTAAAGATCCTTTCGGAGCCATCACTCCTATAATTTCAAAGGAAATATTTTTAATTCTAATGGATTCACCAATGGGATCGCTAAGTTTAAAAAAGCGATCAACAATGTCTTGTCCAATGACAGCAACTCTCTTATTACGTTGGAGATCGATCTGATTAATAAACCGTCCTTTTTCTACTGGAAAACTTCTAATTTTGGGATAGTTTGGCGTAGTTCCAATTAATAAAGCACTGGTATTTTCGCTTTTATAATTAATTAGTTGTCGTTGATTTCTTTCGGGTGCAACACTAGCTACAGTAGGAACTTGTTGAGCGATCGCTTGAGCATCTTCCCACACTAACGTTTTCGGTAAATCCAGGGTAGCACGGCGAGCTTTACGGGTTCCAGGAACGACAAAAAGAACTTTTGGACCTAATTCATTTAACTGTTCAGTAGCTAAGTTTTCAGCCCCTTGACCAATACCAATCGTAGCAACAACCGAAGCATTCCCAATAATCATTCCTAACATAGTCAAGCTAGTACGTAATTTATTGGCAGCTAACATAGAGGTTGCCATTTTAACACTGTCTAAAAAATTCATAGGAGTATTAATTAAAATAGTGATTTCTGTTTTTCTTCTTCGGGTAAATCAATAAATACCCTCTCTCCAGTGGTTAAACCAGAAAGAATTTGGGTTTTTTCATCTAACACTTGACCGATGGTAACGGGTTTAAATTGGGGTTTATTGTTTTCATCCGCTACCATAACCCCCGTTTCCCCATTTTTAGTCACAATGGCGACGGTGGGAACCACTAACGCATCTGTAATTTCTTCCCCTAAAAAGTTTACATCTACGTTCATGCGGGATAATAATTTATCTCGTCCCGTTACTAAGGCAATGGTCACTTCAAATGAGGTCACATTTTCCTCTACAACGGCTTCTGGGGCGATTAAAACCACTTGGCCTTGAAAAGTTTCATTCGGATAAGCATCGGCGGTAATCATCACGGGTTGCCCCTGTTTAATCATGGCAATATCCACTTCTGGTACTTTAGCCACCACTTTTAAGCCCCGCGCTATGGCTAAAATTGAACTGGAGGTAGCTGAGGCTGTGCTGGAGGCGGAGGTGGTGGGGGTGACAAACGCTCCTGGATCAGCATATTTTTGGGTTATGATGCCGTCGAATGGGGCGCGAATGGCGGTATCTTGGAATTGAATCACCACCTGTTCTAATTGGGCTTTAGCTGCCTGACTAGCGGATTCTAAGCGAGCTATTTCTGTTTGAGCGGTTCTTTTATGTTCTTCGAGTTGAATTTGTGCCTCAGCGACCGTTGCTTGCCTTTGCAGGACTTCTTGTTTCAATTGGTCAATTTCTGGTTGGGTTGTTTGATTTGCTTGTTCTAGCTTAGTTTGAAGCTCAATAAGGTTGGCTTGAGCATTATTATAGGTATTGAGCAGTTCATCAAATCTATCTTGAGTGATAGCCCCTTCTTGAAGTAGTTCTTCGTTCCGTTTAACGCGGGAAGCAGCTAACTGTAAACTAGAGCGGGCAGATACGATTTGAGCTTTAATTTGGTCAATTTCTTTAGGAATTCGTTCACCAGCCCTTTTTAAACTGGCTTTAGCTTGTTCGAGTTGGGTTTGCGCTTGAATATAACGGGTTTGTGCCTGTTGAATTTCACTGGGAATACGGACTTTAGCTGCGTCTAATTCTGCTAAAGCTTGATTATAGTTAGCTTCGGCATATTTTCCTTCGGCTTTAATCTCTGTATGTTCCATCAGGGCTAAAATTTGCCCTTTTTTAACTTTCATCCCCTGTTCAACGCGCAATTCCACTAACCGTCCTGGGTTTTTGGGACTAATATTAACGCTTTCAATGGGTTCAACCACTCCACTGGCTTCGATATCAACGGCTAGAGTTTCCCGTTGGGCAATAACGGTCATTTTCTCCAGTTTACTCTCAGAAACGGGAGTTTTGGCCATTCTATAGGTTAATACCCCAACCAGCAGGAGTCCCCCTGTCATAAGGGCTAAAATCCAGGGTAGAGGACGATTAATTTTATGAGGCGCAGGAATTTCCATAAAATTTTTTTTAAGAGATTCAACAAAGTGAAAATTTATTTTATCTATACTAGCGTTTCTATCATGCCATAGCAGTACAAAAAAGGAGCATCCCATTTTTGCAGAAAAAGTATCTTGGGAGTTTGACGGGGAGACGGGGAGATAGGGAGACAGAGGGAAATTCATAACTATAAACTATTATAAATCAAAGACAATTTACAACTTTGGGATGCTCCATACAAAAAATTGAATAATCAGAAACTGATGGTTATTCCCTAGTTTTTAATCTTTCTTATTTATTAGTTCATTAAAGGATTCTTAAAACCCATGAATCTGTTAAACATAGACATTCATTTCCACTTATTTCCACTTCTCGTCCAAAAAAATAACTGTAAAAAGCATTAAGATACTCTGTTTTTGGGACTGACATCCCCTCTGGTTATAGGTACACTAAGACAGCTAAAAACCACTCATCATTCATTTATTTTAGGATGAACTTATAAATGATACAGGATTTTTTCATAAACCAAATTGACTCTAAAAATAAAATTATCAAACAAAAAGGTTTATTTTGGCAAGCCCGTTCTCAGATTTTATTGTGGTACGTTAGCTTAATGTTAGTATTTACTGGTTTTTCCATTCCTATTATATACCTAATTGTTTTTTATCAAGTTGATAGTCGAGTTGAGGAAAATCTAAAAGAAGAAATTAAGTCTTTTGAAAGATTTAAAGAAGTTCACTTAAATGAAGCAAAAGAAGATATTAATTCAGATCAGATCAAAGAACAATTGGATGAATTTTTGGATGGCGTTATTCCTGAAGATGATAATTTTTTAATTACTATTGTTGATCAAAAAATTTATCGTTCTGTTCCGCCGCGTTTGCCTACATATATTAAAAATGAATCAGCATTGATAACCAGTTTTCTTAATTTTAATCAAAATTCTCTTATAAAACCAAAGCAATATTGGGGAGAAGTTGATAAGTTTAAATATGCCATTAACCCCATTATTATTGATCAGAAAACAAAAGGACTTTTTGTGGCAATCCACTTAAGAACTGGAGAAAGAGCAGAAGCTTTTGACATTTTAATCATATTTATAGCGGTCTTAGTTACAGGATTAATAATAGCCTTTATTTTCGCTTGGTTAGCCTCTGATAAAATATTACGTCCTTTGCGATCGCTTGCTAAAACTGCGAATGTAATTGACGAATTTGACCTTAAAAAACGAATTGATGTTACAGGATATGGAGAGATTTATGATCTGACAAATACCTTTAATCAAATGATGAATCGTCTTGAATTTGCTTTTGAAAGTCAACGAAATTTTCTTAATGATGCTGGTCACGAATTAAGAACTCCCATTACTATCATTCAAGGACATCTTGAGTTAATGGGAGACGATCCTCAAGAACAAAAAGAAACCATCGCATTGGTATTAGATGAAATAGATCGAATGAATCGTTTAGTTAATGATTTGATGCTTTTAGCTAAGTCTGAAAGACCTGATTTTCTGCAAAAAGAAGTTATCAATATTGCTTGTTTAATGGAAGATATTTATAAAAAAGCACTGGGATTAGGTTCCCGTAATTGGTTATTAGAAAATAAAGCGACAATCAATATAATTGGCGATCGTCAACGTCTCATTCAAGCATTGATGAATTTAGTTAGAAATGCTGTACAAAATACAACAGAAACATCCCTAATTGTTATTGGTTCTAATCAAGATAAAAATTTCCTTAAGCTTTGGGTTCACGATACTGGAAAAGGAATTGAACCAGAAGAACAACAACACATTTTTGAGCGATTTTATAAAGGGAAATCTATTCAAAATGGAGAAGGTTCTGGATTAGGTTTATCTATTGTAAAAGCGATTGTAGAAGCTCATAATGGTTGGATAGAATGTGTTAGTGAAGTGGATAAAGGTTCTACTTTTACTATTGTTTTGCCAGTTAATGATACTCTTTAAAATTGTCCTAATTACTATATATCAACAGTTATGAATCGAATTTTAATTGCTGAAGATGAACCTAAAATTGCTGCTTTTCTCAAGAAAGGTTTAGAAGCAAATGGATTTATTGTTGAGGTTGCTGCTGATGCAAAAATGGCTTCAGATATGGTTTTTAGTCAGGAATTTGACTTAATCTTATTAGATTTAGGACTCCCTTTAAAAGATGGATTTACCCTATTAGAAGAATTACGGGGTCAAGGATTAACATTACCAATTATTATTCTTACAGCAAGGGATGATATAAAAGATAAAGTAGCAGGGTTAGAAGGAGGTGCAGATGATTATGTTACAAAACCTTTTCGGTTTGAAGAATTATTAGCTAGAATTCGTTTGCGTCTCAAAAATCGAGTTGATAGCTTTATACCCATACAAACTGAGTTAAAATCAGGAAAAATTGTGCTTAATTTACGCAGTCGTCAGGTTTATCTTGAGAATCAATTAGTTGAGGTATCGAACACAGAATTTACTTTACTAGAAATTTTAATTTCCCATAAAGGACAGATAATGACACGACAACAATTACTTGATCATGTCTGGGGTTATAGTTATGATCCTGGTTCTAATATTGTTGATGTTTATATTGGTTATTTACGTAAAAAAGTAGGAAAAAATACCATTGCTACTGTTAGGGGTATTGGTTATCAATGGATAGCATAAATTATAGTCATTTCAATTTAGAGACTGTTTATAAATAAAATCTTAAGACGGTAGGGTGGGCAAATTCAGAGATTTATCTGGACTACCCATAAAGTAGAAAACTTTGCCCACCCTACAAAAC
>JASJDW010000071.1 GCA_030064955.1 Crocosphaera sp. | reverse complement strand
TAAGAGACTGTTCCTAAAGAAATAATAACAACGAATTTTGTAGGGTGGGCAAGGTTTCCAAGGATGAAGTTAGTTTAGATAAGTCTTTAACTTGCCCACCCTACCGTCTTAAGATTCTATTTATAAACAGTCTCTAAGAGGGCAAAGGAGTTTTTTAATCCATTCAGCCCTCATACAATTCAAAATGGAGTTATATCAGTAGGTGATATTAATCCGACACTTGACACCCTAACCTTTGTTGATAACGTCCCAATGCAATTAAAGGGAAATAATGACGATAGAAATGATAACGAATGTAGAAATGACAGGGAAAACCAGTTCCAGTAAACTCTGATTCTTCCCAGGTTCCTTCTTCGGTTTGACTGTTTAATAAATAGTTAATTCCTCGTTCAATCGCATCAGTTTCAAAGTGATTTAATGCCTCTCCTGCATCTAATAAACCAATGAGGGCCCAAGCAGTTTGGGAAGCGGTACTTACCCCTTTTCCTTTGAGAGTGGGATCATTGTAACTCCAGCAGGTTTCTCCCCATCCTCCGTCCTTATTTTGACAGCTTAATAACCAGTTAACTCCTTGTTTGATTTGGGGTTGATGTTTTTCGGGGTTGATAACAGCTAAAGCAGATAATACGCCACTGGTTCCATAGATATAATTGACACCCCAACGACCGAACCAACTGCCATCTTTTTCCTGTTCATTATATAAATAATCAATGGCTTTGTTGATACGAGTTGTTGACGTTTCTAGGTCACAACTTCCCACCATTTCTACTACCCTAGCGGTAACATCAGCAGTATTGGGATCGATCATAGCTTTTAAGTCACCGTAAGGCACTTCGTTTAACCAAGCTTGGTCATTATCCATATCAAAAGCAGCCCAACCACCCTCTTGACATTGCATGGTTTCTATCCATTTTAAACAGCGATTAATGGCTGCTTGTTTGCGGGCTTCATCAGGTAATTTTATGCCATTTAAGGCCATAATAACGACAGCAGAATCATCAATATCAGGATAGAAACGATTAGTAAATTCAAACGCCCATCCACCAGGTTTTCCGACTTTATTTTTAACTGCCCAGTCTCCATATTCTAACCCTTGTTTTTCTAATAACCATTTTCCTGCTTTAACTAAGGAAAAATGATCCTTGGGTAAACCTGAATCCGTCAAAGCTCGTATGCACCAAGCCGTATCCCATACAGGAGACACACAAGCTTGTACACAATAGGTATCATTTTCTTCAATAGAAAAGCGGTCAATGGCTTCAAAGGCGAGTTGAACAGAAGGATCAGCAACATCATAATTTAAGGTACGAAAAGCCAGTAAAGAATTTAACATCGGGGGCATAATTCCTCCCCAATCTCCTGTTTCTTGTTGATGGTTTAACATCCATCTTTCTGCTGCTTTAAGTCCTTCTTCTCGGAAGGGAACTAAGTTAAATTGTTCAGCAAATTTAAAGACCTTATCTAACTCTAAAAAGATGTCACCCCAATTATTATTTTTAGGCAATTCATACTTGACATTTTCTACCCCTTCTGTATATAATTCATCCAAATTAAAGATAGGATCAACTGTAAAAACAGGCTTATCATTGAAGACAATAATTAGGGGTACTGTGCTTTCTCTAGCCCAACTTGCCATTTCATAGATAGTGAAAGGAAAACTATCAGGAAATAACATAATCCAGGGTGGAATAGAGGGGATACCATCCCAGTTATAACAGCCAATTAATGCCAGATGAAACTTAGTAAAAATTCGGGTTTTACTAATACCTCCTTTACTAAGAATAAATTCTTTGGCACGTATTAAAGCTGGATCATTTTTGGGAACCCCTAATAAACGCAGGGCCATGTAAGCTTCTACAGAGGTACTAATTTCTCCACCGTCTCCATAGAAGAGTTCCCACCCTCCATGTTCCCGTTGTTGCTGACGTAAATAAGCTTCAACTTTATGCAAAGGACGGGTTTTATCTGTTCCCCATATTTTATGGACTAGGACTGTTTCAGCCGTTAGGGTAATGTTAGACTCTAATTCAGCCCACCAATAGCCTTGAGGATATTGTAAAGACAATAAATAATTTTGGCTAGCAGTGATAGCATCTTTGAGGGATAAAGCGGGTTTTTGAGTTAGTTTATCTCGCGTTTGCATCGCTCGTTCCGTTACACTCCTTTAGATATGTTTATAGGTTAGCAAGGAACTAAGCGATCGGGGTAATTTGTAGACAAATGATGATATTTATTATTTTTTTAAGAATAGTTCTATTTATGTATATAGATTTTTTCTGGATAAACATCTGTTAAACTTAATTATGGAGATGGTTAATAAATAAGTGAAGAGAAAAACTTTAAAATTTATAGATTTATTTGCTGGTATTGGTGGTTTTAGATTAGCTTTTGAAAAGGCTGGTTATCAATGTGTTTATTCTTGTGAAATCAATGAACCTTGTCGTCAAGTCTACTATAATAATTTTGGTGAATTCCCTGATAACGATATTACTAAAATAGTTCCTGATAATCTTCCTGATTTTGATATTTTAACGGCTGGTTTTCCTTGTCAACCTTTTAGTATTTGTGGAAAAAGAGAAGGGTTTAAAGATACTAGAGGAACTTTATTTTTTCATATATGTGAAATTATAGAAATTAAGAAACCTCAAGTCATTGTTCTTGAAAATGTTAAACATTTAATTCACCATCAACAAGGTAAAACTTTAGAAACTATTATTTATGCTTTAGAAGATTTAGGTTATTTAGTTGACTATAAACTCTTGAATGCCAAAGATTTTGGGGTTCCTCAAAATAGAGAAAGAATTATTATTATTGCAACAATACGCAACAAGTTTGATTTTGGTTTGATTAATACTCACAATAATGTTCCTAATCTTAGGAATTTTTTAGATCAACAAGGAGATTTTGAATATTTAGAAGCGAAAGAATATACATTGATTCAAGAACCTAAAAAACAATTATCAGGTTTAATTTTTATTGGTTATCGTAATAAAAATATTTGGAAAAAAGGAATTAGACCGAATACCGAACATCTTTCTAGAGTTCATCGTCAACCTAATAGAATTTACTCAATAGATGGGGTTCATCCTACTATTCCATCTCAAGAAACATCGGGGCGATTTTTTATTTATATCCCTGAAGAAAATGCAGTTCGTAAATTAACGTTAAAGGAATGTTATAGAATTATGGGGTTTCCTGATAATTTTATTATTCATAATAGTACCGCAGAAGCTTATAAGCAAATTGGTAATTCTATTTGTATTCCCTTATTTAAAGAGATAGCAGTCCAATTAAAAGAACAAATTTTTAACCAACAAAATCAAAATATTGAATCTTACACATATATTCATAAATTTGACTCTAAAGGATTAAACTTACAATTAGAAATAACAGGAATGACAATTATGAATCACAGAGAAAAGTTATTAGAAATATATGATTTATCTCAAAACATCAGTGATATTGGAATATTGATACCTTCACAGTATATAGATTACATTAATGTGATTGCTAAAAATTGTAAAAAACAAAAAGGAGTTTATACTGTTTTAATAACCTTATTAACTCATAAAATTATCAATATAAATCAAGATATTAGATACCATCAAAAGAATTTACCTAATGGTTTTTCAGGAAGAACAATTGATACTCAATACATTACACCAACCTTAAAAGAGTTAGGACTTCCTGCAATGGCTGAAAGTGGATGGTTAACTCGTTCTCTTGAACAGCCTTATCCTTATACCCTAGATTATAATGGTAATATCAGTAACAAAAAAGTAAAAGAAGCTTTCTTAAATTTAATTGATTTTGTCGAAACCTATCCTAATAATACAGAAATTGCTCTTAGATTATTACTTTCAGAAGTCAGAAAAATAACGGAAGCTAATAAAATAAGAATTGTTAAATTAAATAATCCTGAAAAGTTTGATATCATAACTATTGTCAACTGTTTGGACTATCATTTTAATTTTAACTATAAAACTCACGGTGCGTCTAAGTTACCTGTATTAGCTTTTTATGCAATTTATCAACAATTAATACAAGAAGTTGAAAGATATAAATCAATCCATTAGGTAGTCATACAGCATCAGATAGAACATCAAAAACAGCAGGAGATATTGAGATTATAGGAAATAAAAAAACTCTAATTGAAGCCGTTGAGATTAAACATGGTAAACCTATTGATCTGCAAATCATTCGTATTGCTAAGGATAAAATCATCAAATTTAATCCTCGCCGTTACTGTATCTTTTCATCTGCTAATATTCAAGTGGAACAATCAGAACTTATTGAACAAGAAATTAAAAACATAAGAGATACTCATGGTTGTCAAATGATTGTTAATGGGATAATACCTACTTTAAAGAGATTACTAACATCGGTTGACAATTTTATTAATAGCTACTCAACCTTAGTAGAATCTGATCCAGAATTACAAGCAATTCACAAAATTCAATGGAATGAAATTTTATCTCAACTAGAAACATAATCAATCTCTAGACCTTATTTCCCAACTCAAATATAAGAAAATGTTACAAATATCCCACTACCCCTAAGTAATTTTGCTAAATTAGATTATTGACATCTCTGCGTCTCTTTCAATTATGGCTCTCATTGTCCAAAAATACGGGGGAACCTCCGTCGGATCTGTCGAACGGATTCAAACTGTAGCGCAACGCATTCAGAAAACGGTGCAACAAGGAAATACAGTGGTTGTGGTAGTTTCCGCTATGGGAAAAACCACCGATACCCTTGTTAGTTTAGCTCAAAAAATCACCACTAACCCCTCCCGACGGGAAATGGATATGCTACTCTCCACCGGAGAACAAGTGACCATCGCCCTCATGACCATGGCCCTACAACAAATAGGACAAGCAGCTATCTCCTTAACTGGCGCACAAGTCGGTATTGTCACTGAAGCAGAACATAGTCGGGCCCGCATTCTCTCCATTAAACCCGATCGCATCAAACGCCATCTTGATAAGGCTGAAGTCGTTGTTGTAGCAGGATTTCAAGGGATTAGTTGTCTGGAAAATTTAGAAATTACTACCTTAGGCCGTGGAGGATCGGATACCTCCGCCGTTGCCTTAGCTGCTTCCTTAAAAGCGAGTTTTTGCGAGATTTACACCGATGTTCCAGGAATTTTAACAACCGACCCCCGAATTGTGCCAGCAGCAAGGTTAATGGAGGAAATTACCTGCGATGAGATGTTAGAATTAGCCAGTTTAGGGGCAAAAGTGTTGCACCCTAGGGCTGTAGAAATTGCCCGTAACTATGGGGTTCCCTTGGTTGTTCGTTCTAGTTGGAGTGATGCACCTGGAACCCTTGTGGTTTCTCCCATTCCCAAGCCCAGATCCTTAGAAGGGTTAGAAATTACCAAAGCAGTAGATGCGGTAGAATTTGACGAAGAACAGGCTAAAATTGCTTTATTACGGGTTCCTGATCGCCCTGGTATTGCAGCCCGTTTATTTGGAGAAATTGCCCATCAACAGGTAGATGTAGACCTAATTATTCAATCCATCCACGAAGGAAATAGCAACGATATTGCCTTTACGGTGGTCAAAAATGTTTCAACCAAAGCCGAAGCGGTTGCAGAAGCGATCGCACCGGCATTACGCAGTACCCCGACTAACCTTACAGAAGCAGAGGTGATGGTGGAAACCGGCGTGGCAAAAGTTTCCATCGCTGGTGCCGGAATGATTGGCCGGCCAGGGATCGCAGCAAAAATGTTTCAAACCTTAGCAGAGGCCAATATCAATATTGAAATGATTTCTACCTCAGAAGTGAAGGTGAGTTGCGTGGTAGCCAAAGAAGAAGGCGATCGCGCTATTAAAGCCCTATGTCAAGCTTTTGATGTAGAATTAGCCCCTAACCCCGTAGCCTCCCAAACCATTGCTTCGTCGCCCCCTGTCCGTGGGGTTGCTTTAGATACAAAACAGGCTCAAATTGCTATTCGTCATGTTAAGGATAAACCTGGGATGGCAGCTAGTATTTTTGGGGTTTTGGCGGATAATAACATTAGTGTAGATACCATTATTCAGTCGCAACGCTGCCGTATTTTAGCTGGAATGCCCACCCGTGACATTGCCTTTACTGTAGCCCAAAGGGATGCTAAAGCAGCTTGTCAGGTGTTAGATAGCTTGTCTGATAGCTTTGATGAGGTAATCGTCGATGAAGATATTGCTAAAGTTAGTATTGTCGGTGTCGGTATGGTGGGACAACCTGGGGTTGCTGCTAAGTTTTTTGCAGCTTTAGCCACCAAAAACATCAATATTAAGATGATTGCTACTTCTGAGATTAAAATTAGTTGTGTAGTCCCTAAAGAAGAAGGGGTTAAAGCGTTAAAAGCCGTTCACGATGCTTTTGAGTTAGCTGGGGTAGAAACAGTAGAAGTTCCTGCTTAGTGATAATGTTATCTCCCTGCTCCGGCGCTCCCCCTGCTTATCTCAACAGACAATTTTCTCTAACCGAGTAGTATTGATATTGAAGCTACCACCTTTTTTCCACTTATTTCCACTTATCGGGAAAAACTCAAACTGCTAAATCCCTGAATTGATGGGCTTTTTGGGACTGACATCACCCCTTGTGACCTCATATGATGAGTACAACAAGAGGTAAAGAGGTCATCGCAATGTTCACCAACACTAACAACAATCAGTCCATCCGCAACTACATCATCCTTGCTGCCACTGTTATGTTAACTTCTGTAGGGTTAACCGATACATTCTTCTCTCCTAGTCGTACAGGACAACAAGAACGCCTTGATAACTATGGACAAGTGGTTAGTGCTGGTTTTGTCGCTTACTCCCAAAAAATCGGTCGTTAAGATGACCTCTCTACAGTCATTCTTCTTTTTGATAACTAATTTTTCTGAATGGTTTGTAGTTGCTGAAGAAGCACATCAATTTCAGCTTGTAGATGCAAATATTTGACTTGTTGTACGATTGGATAAGCTTTTCTTACTTTCATCATCTGATTATCTCTATCTTTCACTCCCGATGATTGGTGATTGGAACGGTTAGGGGTAGTTTCAGCAGTTTCCAAAGATGAACGAGATAGAATTTGAGTTGTCATAGATTTTGTTAAGTATATTTACTTATCTTGTTTGCTTCGTGATGCACATCATAACAAATCTTTGCGATCGTGTATAGTCCATCACGTTAAAATTCTGTCATCACAGGGATCTTTCTACTGTTGTCTATGATACACAGTCATTAAATTTCCTTGAGGGTTATAGACTTCGATAGACTTATTGGTTTGATTACTAATGGTTTGTAAGCGGTGTTCAAAGGTAGAAAGATGATTGAGCAGTTCCACTTGAATTTGCAAATTTCCTTCGGCTTTTGCTTGTACAGCAGTCATCCATACCTGCTCTAAATAGTGGGATTCTAGTTGCATTTTGATTGAAGTTTCTGTTATTTTATAGTTGCATATTTTCTGTTTCATAAAACATAGGGCATCTAATTCTGAGGTAATAGCTTTTGCTTCTGTTACTATTTTTAATTTATTGGTAGCTTGACTTAATGATAAATTATAAGTTGGTATTAATGGTTGAATTTGATTCCATTTGAAGGTATTTTGAGGTATTTTTTTGATATAAACTACAGCCATATTCCAATAGTTAACAGCGATTTTCCATTGGTTATTTTTCTCTGCTTTTTTAGCTATCTCAGCGTATTTATTGGCTTGATTATACATTGTTATTGCTATTTCTTCTTGTTTTTTCCGTTTTTCTATTTTGATTTTATTGGATAAATAGGTTTTTAAAAGAATACGGGATGATTCGTAAGTCGTTGTTTCTGGTTGTATTTCTTGTAAGCGTTTTATGGCGGTTAGCCAAGTGTTATAAACTAATTGTAAGTCTGATAATTGATCGGCAGAATTCTCTCTTTTTTGAGCTAAATTTGCTGCTTTTTCAGCTTGTTTAAAATGCTTTTTTCCTTGTTTCTCTGAATCTATTTTGTTATTTATTTTTTCAATTGACGTTAAATATTGTTGGTGATTTTTGTGATCAATTTTGTCTAAAATTCCATTTTTACTAATTAGTTCGATTGCTTCTACTGCTGTTTCATATTCTTGTTTCACTTCTTTTAATTGTTCAATAGATAAAGGAGATTGTTGAGATAAGGATATTAATCTTTCTATCGTGATTTTGGCAGCATTTAATGATAATATGTTGTTTAACTCTTGTTGATATTTATTTTTTAATTGAGAAGATTTTTGATGATAATCTGACCACAACGGAATACTATTTAATAATTTAATCGCCAATTCTAATTTACTTTTAGCGACATTTAAGTTAGAGTCAGAAACATCCTTTTCTAATAAAATTTTAACCTGGTCTGAAAGTTGTTGAGCTTGTTTGATTTCTAAACATTCATCAAAAATACAAGGACGAGTTAATCCATAAACAATGATTAACAGAGTTAAACTCCCCAAACTTCCACCCCATACTAACCATGCTAACCGATTAGATTTAAAATGATTATTAAGTGATGTTATCAATTTTTGATACCAGTTTATTATTAAATCTCTACGCTTCTTGATAAAAATTCGACTATCTTTGTCAAAGATTTCCCAAGCTAACATTTCCAGTAAACTCGGTTGCTTATCTACTTCTAAACAACAATATTTACCATTGATATAATAATAAATTTCAATAAAATAAGCTTGAGATAAATTTTCTTTTTCTAAAATTCTGTATAATGAAGCTTCAATCGTTTCTAAATTAAGAGAATAATTATTAGATGATTCAACCAAAATAACTAAGACTTCTCCTAAAAAACAATTAACCACTAAAGGGACAGGAGATAAGGCAAATTTGTTCAGTTTTGTTGTTAATAATAGTTCTAAAGCAGTCAATCTTGTTGTATTGGGGATAGTATTCATCCTTCCCTGTAGTGGATTTTATGGTTAAATAAAAAACCCATAGGTAGGTTTACCTTATGGTTTATAATGTTGTCAATTATACTTGATGTTAGGTTAATTCATCAACTAATTCATTGAAGAGTAACCTGACCGCATGGTTAGTCACTTTCGTTTAGCTATGAGACTGAAATCTTACTGTTTGACTTAGCTTAATCATTAATCTAGTCTTAACCTTATCAAGAGGATTTTTCCCGTGAATACTTTAGATGCAATTTATCAACGTCGTTCTGTTAAACATTTCGATCCTAATCATCAAATAACCCCTGAAGAGGAACAAAAATTACTCGAAGCAACCATTCAATCTCCTACCAGTTTCAATATTCAACATTGGCGTTTTGTTGTTCTACGAGATCCAGAATTAAGACAAAACATCCGTCAAGAATTTGGTAATGATCAAGCGCAAATAACCGATGCTTCTTTATTGATTTTATTTACAGCAGATATGAAAGCATGGCAAAAAGAACCAAGACGTTATTGGCAAAATGCACCCCAAGAAGTTGCTGAATTATTAGTTAATTGGATGGGGCCTTTTCATGAAGGAAGAGAATGGTTACAACGAGATGAAGCACAACGTTCTATCGGTATCGCAATGCAGTCTTTAATGTTAGCAGCTAAAGCAATAGGTTATGATTCTTGTCCTATGATTGGTTTTGATATTGATAAAGTAGCAAAACTAATTAATTTACCTGATGATTATGTTATGGGTCCCATGGTTGCTATTGGTAAAAAAGTTAAAGATGCTTGGCCTAAACCTGGACAATTATCTTTGAGTGAAGTAGTGATTGAAAATAAATTTTAATTAGCTGATTGTGGTCAATAATGGTAAGTTTTTAACCAATTTTTGACCATAATTAACTTTGTTTCAAACAAAATAGGATAGAAAATCATGCCTTACGATATCAAAAATAAAACTATTTTAGTAACAGGTTCTAATCGAGGTATTGGCCTAGTTATTTTAGAATCTTTTATTAGGCAGGGTGTAGCTAAAGTTTATGCTGCTGTTCGCAACATAGATAGTGTTAAATTCTTGGTTGATAAATATGGAGAAAAAGTCGTCCCTGTATTATTTGATTTAGCGGATGATGCTTCTATTTGTGAAGCAGCTAAAATTGCAAACGATGTTCATATCGTTATCAATAATGCTGGGGGTTTTAGGGGAGGTGAATTGTTTGCAGAGGATATTCTTGAATCCTTAGAATTTCACATGAGAACCAATGTTTATGGTGTAGTTACAATGGCTAAAGCATTTGCTCCTGTTTTAAAAGCTAATGGTGGTGGTGTATTTTGTCAACTTAATTCTGTTGTTTCCATGAAAACTTTTCCTTCTTTTCCTGCTTATTGTGCATCAAAAGCAGCATCTTATTCTATTACTCAATCTCTGAAAGAATTACTCGGTAAACAGGGAACAAGAGTCTTGAGTATTCATCCTGGTCCTATTGCAACAGCTATGGGTGATGCTGCTGGTTTAACTGAAATTGCAGAACCTCCTAGTCTAGTTGCAGAAGCAATTTTAGAAGCTTTGAAAGGGGATAGTTTTCATATATTTCCTGATTCAATGGCAAAACAAATTGGAGAAGCTTATCATAGTTTTGCTCAAAATATAGTAGAAGCAAATATATCTGAAGGTTAACATTATTAGGCGTTAATCATTTTAAACTTTAGTAACACCTTTTGTTAATTCGAGCAGGTTTTTGTAATAATTTTATTCTTATATTTATGTTAAATCTAACTAAAAATTGGAAAAGTATTTTTCTTATTAGTATTTCATGTTTGTGTTTTTCCCTACCCAGTTTTGCAGCGGAAAAAATTAACATTATTTGGCAATCTTTAAGATTAACCCTAGAAGTCAATTCTTTGGAAAAGTTTGCTGATGAAGGAGTGATTAATCAAGAGTTGGAATTTTATTTCCAAACTGCGGGTTTAGAAGCTAATCAACAAGAAACATTACGAGAAATATTAGTTACTCAATATCCTATTGATGGGGTTCAATTATCTAGGTTTCTTAACACTTCTACAGGAGAAATTTTCTTAGAAAGACTGGGAATTTTAGTTTCTCTTCCTGGGGGTAGAAATGGAAAATATTTATTAAGAGGCGCATTAATTCAAGCTGCTTTAGATTCAGAAAAAGGATTTAGTTTAATTAATATATTACGCCATTTAGCTACTGATATTCAACTGAATATAGAGGAAATTGAAAAAACATTAGATTATCAACAACGTTTAGCTTTAGCCACTAATTCGTTAACGGAAAATGCTTCAGAAATTTCTCATGAAAACATGGCTAACTTAACTACAGACTACACCAATATACCAGATATTAGAAAACAAGGAAACTATGGCGTTAATCCTGTTAAAATTATCAAACTAACCGATGAAAATCGTCAACGAAGTTTTGAGTTACATCTTTATCAACCTGAAAATTGGAAACCAGGAAAAACACCAGTTATTATGGTTTCTCATGGGTTAGGGTCTCATCCCAATGATTTTAGTTCATTAGGAAAACAATTAGCTTCCTATGGGTTTTTAGTAGCAATTCCTCAGCACATTGGCAGTGATCAAAAACAGTTGGAAAACATGCTTCAGGGTTATTCCCGTGAATTATATGATCTACAAGAATTTATAAATCGACCTTTAGATATTACCTTTGTTTTGGATGAGTTAGAAAGAAGAAATCAGCAAGAATTTAATAATAGATTAAATCTGGAGAAAGTGGGTGTTATCGGTCATTCTTTTGGGGGTTATACTGCTTTATCTGTTGCGGGTGCAACTTGGGATTTTCAGAATATTAAAAACTACTGCGCACCGCAGAGCGGATCTCTTCGAGATCGCCAAGTTTGGGAAGCTAATCTATCGATGTTATTACAATGTCAAACCTTAGATTTACCGAAACAAGCGTACAATTTTCGAGATTCAAGAGTGGGTGCGATCGCGATTATAAATCCTGTTAACAGCGTTATTTTTGGTTCTGAAGGACTCAGTAAAATTAATATTCCTATTATCATTAGTGCAGGCACAAATGACCCTGCAACTCCTCCAATTATTGAACAAATTAGAACTTTTGCATGGGTGACAAGCAAAGATAAATATTTATTTGTAATGAAAGGTCAGGCACATTTTTTAACCCCTCCTGAAAAGAATAATCAAATTAATAATTTAATTAATCTTTTAGTTGATTTTAAACAAATAGATGATCATCTATTTACTGTTTATAATAATACTAAGTCTATTGCTTTTTTTCAATTTTATCTTGCAGAAGAAAATAATTATGAAGTGTATCTTCAACCTGACTATTGGGAAAAAATTAGCGATGAAAAGTATCCTATTTATTGGTTGGATAAATTAGCTGTTGATCAATTAGTTAAGACTTATAATCGTTTTAAACCCCCTGAAATTCCCACCTTATATCCTAATTAAAAATGTCTCATTATTGGTTGATTATCAAACAATGGTTTAATCAAACTTTTTCTACACCTCTATTTAATATAGGGGAAGAAGAAATTTCTATTGTATGGATACTACAAGCAATAATGCTGTTAATTTTAGTCAGTATTTTTGCTAGAGGAATTAAGCGATTTTTAAAGAACTATTTATTAGTTCTATTAAGAATTAATGAAGGAACCAGAGAAGTGATGGGGACTCTCAGTGGTTTAGGTTTAGGAACATTAGGATATATTATCGTTTTACAAGGTTTGGGATTAGATTTAGCTTCTTTTGCTGTTGTTGTAGGAGGGTTAGGAGTTGGTATTGGGTTTGGGTTACAAGAAATTACTAAAAATTTAGTTAGTGGGTTAACTTTATTAGGAGAAAGTAAGCTAAAAGTTGGAGATTTAATTGAGTTTCAAGGTCATTTAGGATATATTCAAGAAATATCTTTAAGATCGACAGTTATCAAGACATTTCAAGGATCTCAATTAGTTGTTCCTAATACAGATTTAACCAGTCAACCGGTAGAAAATTGGAACTATGAAAACTGTCACGGAAGAATAGAAATATCCATTGGTGTTGCTTATAATAGTGACTTATTATTAGTAACAGAATTATTATTAGAATCAGCTTTTTTGGAAAAAGAAGTATTAGCTTCTCCTTCCCCAAAAGTTGTCTTTATTGAGTATGGAGATAACGCTTTAATATTTGAGTTATGGGTTTGGGTTGCTAATATTGAACGTCGTCAATTTATCAAAAGTTCTCTCAACTTTATTATCGAATATAAATTTCGTCAAGGAGGTATCTGTATTCCTTTTCCTCAACGAGAGTTATGGTTAAACAATGTTGAATCTTTCCCATCAACTAACTTCAAAACCACCTTCAATAAACCCTCTGTTTCTCATCTTATAACGTTGAAAGATTCTTTAAAAAGCTTTCCTTGTTTTCAACACTTAAACGAACTAGAATTAAGGAAGTTAATTGAAGTGGGTAGTCGTCATTATCTAAAAAAAGACGAAACTTTTATTCATAAAGGAGAATATGGAAGTCATTTTTGTATTGTGTTATCAGGACAAATACAAGCGATTTATGAAACGAAAAAAGTCAGTCGTCTTCTGTTTACTTTTAAGCAAGGAGACTATTTCGGAGAATTACCTTTATTATTAGAAATTCCTTATCCAACTACTATGATTGCATCACAAGATACCCATTTATTTTTACTGGCAAAACCTTGTTTTCAAACCCTTCTCAATCAATACCCTTATTTGGCACAAGAAATTGCCTCAGAATTAGCTAAACGTCAAGAAAGTTTACAAGAATATCAAGAAAGTTTAAAAGAAATGGGGTTAATTGATGATGAATCTCTTAAAAATCCTGTTGCTTGGATTCGTGAAAGATTAAGTCAAATTTTTAGTTTGTAAATCAGATGATTAAAAGATGAGATTTAGGAAAGTAAGTTTTCTTTACATATTGTCATAACCATCAGAAACCTAGTCAGGGCGCATTATCTAGCAAAATAACTTTTTTGCCCTAAAAACGATTTTAAGCAGTCTAAGATAGGATGAAGATAGGCTTAGAACGTTTTTTTGTTCAAACCCGAGGAAAAAATGGATATTGATTATTTAATTGTAGGTAGTGGACTATCTGCACTGGTATTTGGTTCATTAATGGCTAAAGCAGGAAAGCGGGTTAAAATATTAGAAGCGCATGAACATCCAGGAGGGTTTGGTCATAGTTTTAGCATTGGGAATAAATATACCTTTAATGCACAACTTCACTACGTTTGGGACTGTGGAGAAGGAGACACTGTTAACCGTGTTCTTCAACAACTTGATTTAGATAAAAAAGTTACTTTTAAGCGATATAATCCTGATGGATTTGATCACATGAGAATGCCAGGTTATGCTTTAGATATACCCTCAGATTCTCAAGTTTTGATTGAAAGATTATCAAAGTTATTTCCTGATAAAAAAGATAATATTTCTCGCTTTATTTCTGAGGTTAATACAGTTAGTCAAGGATTAAAATATCTGACCCAACCGTTAATTGTTGGGGAAATACTCAAGAATTTTTCAGAAGTTATTACTACAGTCAAATATGTTAATAGTACCCTACAAGATATCTTTGATAAATTTGATTTACCCAAAGAAGCACAAACTTTATTAGCACTCCAATGGCCCGATTTTTTATTACCTCCTAAACAACTCTCTTTTTATGCTTGGGTCATTCTATTTACAGGATATCAAAGAGGGGCTTATTATCCAACTAAACACTTTGAGTTTGTCATTGATTCTTTAGTTAAAGTGATTGAAGAAAATCAAGGAGAAATCTTATATGATGAAGAAGTAATCGACTTTATTCTTAGTAAGAGAACTGTGACTGGAGTTAAATCGATTAATCGTCATACCCACGAAACTAAAGAATTTACAGGTCAGACCATTATCTGTAACATTGATCCGAAAAAAGCTGCAAAAATGATCGGATTTGAGAAATTTTCTGAATCAGTTCGTAAAAAACTAAATTATGAGTATTCTCCCTCTAATTATGTTGCTTATTGTGTCGTCAAAGATATTGATTTAAGAGACTATGGTTTTGGAGAATGGAATACCTTTCATAGTCAACAAAAGGACTTAAATACAGCTTTTCAACAAATGTATGAAAATAATGATTTTTCTCAATTAAGTTTTGCCATTACTACCCCAACTTTACTCACTAATGAACTTCGAGACTGTCCAGAAGATTGCCAAATTATTGAATTTCTAACTGTGGCTAATTATAATTATTTTAAAGAACTCCGAGAAACAGATAAAAAGGGTTATTATCAAAAAAAAGAAGAAATTTTAGACATTATGCTTGATATTATGGAAGAAAAATACGTTCCTAACTTGCGAAAACATCTAGTATTAAAAATGACAGGAAGTCCCACAACCAATGAAAGATTTTGTTGGTGTCCTATGGGTAATTCTTATGGTTCTAGTTTAACACCAAAACAGATGACAATCGGGCGACTTAATTCTGAAACTTCCCTCAATAATTTCTATTTTTGTAACGCTTCATCTGGATATCCTGGATTTGCGCCTACTTTTTGGACTGGGGCAACTTTATATCAGAAATTATCAGGGGATTTAATTTTGTCGAAAAGTTTAAATAAATCAAATAATTAATCTATTTGTTGTTTATTGGTTAGTCAAAATACTGGGGAGATGAATACTATGAAATTTGCTATTATCGGTGGTGGTGCAAGCGGAATGGTCACCGCTTATCTACTCGAAAAACAAGGTCATTCTATCACTATTTTTGAGAAAGAAACCTATTTAGGTGGTCATATTGTTACATTAAATAAAAATGTTAAACCCAACAACTCTAATTGTGATTTAATTTTAGACTGTGGGGTATTAGAATTTCCGACAGTCTTTCATAATTTTGTTAGTTTAATGAAAGAATTAGAAATAGAATTAAAACCCATACAAACTGCTTCAGGATTATTTTTAAGAGATGGTCGACATTTTTTATCAAAAGGAATGATTGATAAGAATTTTAGCGGGTGGAAAAGATGGCTAGAGTATTTACGGTTAGATACATTATATGCCCGTTCGGCAGGACTTTGGGCAAAACTGAAATTTAGTAATCAACAAGAATTTTATGATCATTCAATTGCTGATTATTTAGGTGGTCAATGTATTCGCAATTGTTGGTTAAAATTACTATTAATGTATAGTTACTCTATGTCTTTTGATTTAATTGATCAATTTCCAGCAGCGTTAGGAATACCCATTCTTAAAAATTATGTTTTTGTTGACTGGGTAAGGGTTAAAGGGGGTGTTTATTCTTACATTGAAAAAATTTTAGAGAACTTCAAAGGGAAAATATTTTTAAATACAGAAATCTCTCAAATTTTGAGATTTAATAACTCGGTCAATATTTATTTTAACGATGGAACTTATCAAGAATTTGATCGAGTTATCTTGGCAACTCCTCCTGATCAAGTATTAACTTTATTATCTGATCCAAGTGAAATTGAACTAAAAAGATTTTCTCCTTGGAAGAAAAATATAGCTATAAATATGGCTCATAATGATACAAGTATTTATGAACCTTATGGTATTGAAGAATTTTCAGAATTTGACTTTTTTCAAACTAAGGAGTCATGGGGGTATAATGCTTATTTGAATCAACTTTGCGGTCTTGATTCTTCTGAAAAGTATAGTCTTGCTTTTAATTTAGATGAGTTAATTAATAAAGATAAAATTATTCATATTCAAGAATATCATACACCTCTGTACACAGTAGAATCCATGAAGTATGTACCAGAAATTATTGAAACAAACGGAGATAATAATACTTACTATGTAGGTGCATATTTAGCAGATGGTTTACATGAAGGAGCAATTACTTCTGCATTTCGAGTTGCTAAATTAGTTGGTAATCAAAGATTAAATTATGATTTGATAGGAGTGAAATGAAACAATTATCTAACCTATCCTCGCCACAATTATCTAATTGGTTAACCCAAGCATCTAAACAAGCAAAAAAAGGCACATTACCGAATTATATTCCCTTATTACAGCAAACGAATCCTAGTTTATTATCCATTTGTATTATAACAAAAAATAATTATCTCCTCACCCAAGGAGATAGTTATATAAAATTTCCTTTAATGAGTATTATTAAACCCTTTTTATTGCTTCATTTATTATCAAAATTTGGAGCAAAATCTATCTTTAAAAAAGTTGCTTCTGAACCATCTAATTATCCATTTAATTCCTTAGAACAATTACAATTAGATCAAGGGTTTCCTCGTAATCCTATGATCAATAGTGGTGCATTAACCCTAGCTTCTTTACTCCCTGGAAAAGACAGTGATACAAGATGTCACAATTTACAACAGTGGTTAAATAAACAAAGTCAATGTCAGCTATTTTTAGATGAATTGATGTTAAAATCAGTTCAGTCTTTACCTAACCCTTGTAATCAAGCAATTATAAATGAATTAACCCGAACAAACCATATTAATGACCCAGAAACTACCTTAGATACTTATAATAAAATTTGCTGTCTTTCCGGAACAATTATTGATTTAGCTAAATTGGGTTTATTATTAATTAATCCCCCGAAGATTGACTCAAAGAATGCTTCAATTGTCAGAGAAATGATGACCACTTGTGGACTGTATGAAGCATCAAAAAAGTTCACGGATAAAATTGGATTTCCTAGTAAATCAGGGGTGAGTGGTGCTATCTTATCTATCGTACCCGAACAAGGAGCGATCGCCTGTTATAGTCCTCCCCTTAATACACAAGGAAATTCAGTGGGTAGTTTATATCTTATTGAAAAAATTGCTAACTATTTAAAGTCCTAAAATCATCTTAGCAATAGAAAAATAAATTAACACCCCAACCACATCTACTGCTGTAGTAATAAAGGGGGCCGACATTAAAGCTGGATCGAGGCCAAACGATCGAAACACAAACGGTAAAGCCGAACCCGCAACAGAGGCTAAAATCGCGATCGCAACTAAACTAATACCCACAGAAATAGAAACTAACCAGTTACCTTGTAGTCCATAGGCCCAAACCGTCGCTAAAACCCCTAAAGCCACCCCTAATAACGCCCCAGCCATTAATTCCCTTAAAATCACTTGTCCGGCACCGAGATCCGTAATATCATCCGTATTTAAACCCCGAATGACCACTGTTGAGGACTGGGCCCCCACATTACCACCCGTCCCCGTTAAAAGGGGAATAAACGCCGTGAGAATAGCCATTTGTTCCAGTAAACCCACTTGAGATTTGATAATGGTTCCAGTCACGGTATTAGTCAATAATAATACGAGTAACCACATGACTCGTTTACGGGCTACAGTAATTAAATTGGTCTGAAAATAGTTATCCCCATCAGACTGCACCCCACCCAACGCATAGATGTCTTCAGTGGCTTCTTGTTGCAGAATATCAATTACATCATCTACCGTGACAACCCCGACTAACCGTTGTTCCTTATCTACCACAGGAACCGCTAATAAGTCGTATCTTTGGATCACCCGCGCTACTTCTTCTTGATCGTCGTTGGTGTTAACAGAAACGATCTCTTTGGCCATGATCTCCCCTAACGTTACCTCTGGGGAAGATAACACCAAGTCTCGCAAAGAAACAATGCCCACCAGATGACGAGAAGCATCCGTTACATACAGATAATAAACAATTTCTGAAGTGGTGGCTAACGTTCTAATTTTTTCTAAGGTTTGAGCAACCGTTAAACTTTGTTTGAGGGAAATATACTCCGGGGTCATGATCCGCCCGGCCGTATCTTCTTCGTATCCCAATAATAAAGCAGTCGCTTGTCGTTCTTCAGGACTTAATTGTTCGAGTAAACGACGTACCACTTTTGCCGGTAACTCATCAAATAAACGGGCGCGATCGTCCGGGGACATTTCGTCTACAATGTCCCTCACTTCTTGTTGTTTAAACTGTTCAACTAAAGATTGTTGAACCGTGGAATCTAAATGTTCATAAACAGCGATCGCTTCTTCTTTGACCAATAAACGAAAGGCGATCACCTGCATGGACTTGGGTAAACCTTCGATAGCTTCCGCAATATCCACCGGTTGTACTGGAACTAATAAGGCTTTTGCCCCTTGTAAATTGCCCTGTTCTAATAATAGGGCTAATTGGTTGCAGACCAATTGGCGCAATTCTTTACGGGTATTTGATTGTATTGTTGTTATGGGTTCATCCAAGGTTCACCTTTTCCTTCTAATGGTCATAATGATAGTAACAAAAGTTGGTATTACCAAAAAAAAGAGTGAGCGAGAGAAAGCCATCCCGTGTCTTGAGTGCGTCTTACATTCGGATTACGAATCCGAATTACGCACTCGCTTTTAACGGATGGCAGTGGAGCGAACCAGGGT
>JASJDW010000070.1 GCA_030064955.1 Crocosphaera sp. | reverse complement strand
CCCGTCGCTTGCTGCATTTTCTTCTCGTAGGGTAGGCTATCCTCTCCTGTTAAGGCTTTGAGGGTGGTTACGTCCCCTGTGTACCTTTCGGCATCCGTTACCAGTACCAGTCTTTTATCCTTGATGTTCGCCGTCTCAAACTTCGAGGTTTCTAACCGTTTCAATGTGGTTACATAACAATTGGAAAATCCTACTAAGGCGATCGCTAACCGAATTAAGGTACTTTTGCCTGTTCCCCCCGGACCAATCAGTTCTAGGAATTTCTGCCAGTCCGCCCGTCCGGTGACAACTCCATATAGATAAGCCCTGATTAATTCTACTAATGACTCATCCCCCTGCATCATTTCTAATAACCACTTCTTGATAGGTTCTCCTGTGGCTAAGGGATTATAGTCGTAGGGCAAAGACCAAGTAAAGTAGTTGGTTGGACTATGGGGTAATAACTCCTTTTTGGCTATGTCTAGTACGCCATTACGAAACGGAATGAGTTCTTTTTGAGCGTTACTGGCCATTTCTTTGACTAGCAACACCCTAGACAAGCGTTTCCCTATTGCTTCGACAAAGGTAAACTTATAGTCTGATATTCTGGGTAATTGTTGCTTCAATTGCTCTATTACCTCTGATTTTTCTAATTTATCCCTGTTACTCATTTTTACGGCATTTATAGCCGTTTTAATTTGTTGAGTGATCGTTTCCCCTTTATCTACTAATGCGTCTAGTTCTAGCATTAACCTCTTTTCTAACTGTTCTTTACTGATTAGTCCCCATATTCCCGGTTTTTCACTCCCATATAGATACCATTCTTTTGATTGTCCTTCATAAATCAGGCTGTCTTTGTATAATGATGCTAAATATTCACAGACTCCTTTCTCATTCCATTTGGGTAAGTTATGCTCTAACTTACTTACTTTGATCGGTGCCGGTTCTGAGGATCTGTTTTCCCATACTTCTGTGAACCATTCTCGTCCATTAGCTACGATCGCATCATCGATCCCTTTTTCTTCAGTTTCCCACGATAGAAACAAAACTTTACAACAAGCATCACGGAAACACGATGCTAGTCTTTCCCGTGCTGCTATGACACTGGCTTGGGTTTTTAGTTTTTGGTCTTGGTCAAAGATGATAACCACTTCTCGTCCTGCTGTTGCCAAGTATTGAAGCTGTGGCAATAGCGTTGGGTTTCCGTTTTCGTCTTTGGGTGAACCATTCCATATCCCAGGTATCGAAACGGCTGCTATTCCTTGGGATAGTAAGGCCCCTGCTTTCTTTGAACCCTCCACAACGGCGATCTCCACCGTTGGATTCTCCTTCACCCATTTCCAGAATAATTCGTCCTTTTGGCGCAAGAATTCCTTATAGGTTATGCCCTCAGTTAATATCCATTGTTCTCGGATTCTTTCTCGGTATTGCTTCAGTAAACCTGACTTTTTGGCTACTTTTAACCCGATACGACGGGAGACTTTCAAGCAGATTGCTTCGACCTTTTCAAAGGGTGGACACTCGTATTTTCGGACTTTTCCGTCAGGAGTGACTTTGGGGGTGTTGGGTTTAAGTTGCCCCCACAACAAGTCTTCCCCTGTTTCTGGGTTAATGGCGTTTACACCGTATCCCCCGTCTTCTAGGTGCGCGTTGGCTTTCAAGGTGCGATTGTTGATGCGACCGTCGTTACGGCGGTGAACATTATCACTGTACAACAGGAAATCAAACGTAGTGGGGCCGATTAGCGATCTCACGTTGTAATATACGATTTCGGGATGAACTCCTGATCCTGTAACCCATTCGTTGCGATGTTGTTCGTTAATACTATTCATTTTAGACTCCAGTTTTTGTAATGTACTGGAGATGCCCTATGATCATGACCACTTGGAATTACTAGGCTAAGACAACTAAGATAAAAATAGATATGTATTGGGCTGGTGTATGTTCACCAGTTCTTAGTTCTGCTTGCTTATATAGCAACAGTTCTCAAGCATGGGGCATCACCAGTGTTTCCTAATCCAGCTTAATTAAATATCCATTCATATCTATGCTTAAATTCCACAGCATAGTGTTTAGTGAATGCTTATTGGATGCTTTGTCCCCTTGGGGGGTCACGGGGTCTAAATTCGGGTGCATTGTCCTACTCCTTTCTGGTGGTTTAACAGCCCAAAAGGATGAGTTAATACAAGATAAAAAAGTCAATTTAACCAGAGTCAGGATTGATAAACCAATTCTCTGTTTATTAGTCACAATGATTATTTTTTGACACAAGGGTTGTGTATCCCGCAAAGATTCTTTATGATAGAGTCATTGCGGTTAATTACCACCGTGGCTAAAAATTCAATCTCTTTCTTATCTCATAACCTTCTCCTTTGGGTTAGTGCAGAAATTTCACAGAAAGAACCTTCTTTATGAAACGTCGAAGCCCATTCCCCAATGAAGATCGGCGTTTCAGGGTTTTTAGGAGATTCTTTGCTTGAATAATATCTGCTATACATTAATTATTCTGCTTAAAGCAATACCTCAAATATAAATCAAATCCCTACTGCAAACAAGCCTTTAGGGAAAATGGGGAAAATCTTTGTTCTTTCTCACTTCCTGTTGTTGGGGCTTTTCCCAAAAACCCCTTTTCACAACAATCTGTCTTTAAGCCACTGCTTGGGAGTCTTTCCTTTCTTGGAAACCTCGATCATCCTTATTTCCTGAGAATCGATTTTTTTGAGACATGGGGGAATAGTTCACGTCAATAATTGAGGCATTATAATCAGGAGCCTTATCTGGCGTAAACTCTATTAAATCGTTAGGAGTACATTCTAATGCGTTGCATAACGCATTTAGAACTTCTCCCGAAATTTGTTTGAGTTCATCAGTATTTTTTAATCGAGAAACACTGGTTGGGTGAATTCCTGTTAATTCAGCCAAGGTCTTATTATTAATGTTTTTTTCGGCCATCAGCACTCGTAATCGCCAACGAATCATGTATGTTTGGATTTGTTTAGTTAACATCTCCATTGTCCTTCTCTTATAAGTGTGCTGTAAATGTGTAGTTATTTCCATTCTAGCATACATTTACAGCATAAAAAAGATTTATAAATCTTAAGCTGCACTTAAATAGCAAGCTTGCTATAATTAGATCAGAATAAATGGTGAGGTTAGTGAAACATTTTTATAGGAAACTAGCTCACTTAATTCTCCTAAGGTTGCCACGTCAACAAAAAAAGACAGAAAAAACAACCTTTCTGCCTTTGGATGAAGTACATTTTTCATTTTCAATCATGACACAATTCACCTTAGAGCAATCCAATTCAGCATTGCAACCATGCCCGAAACGCTCTGATTTCGGGAAAACTAACCGTACTTTTCATCTCCGTATCCATGACGGCGATCGCACTCTCCAACAACATCTACAACACAATCCTATCGAAGTTGCAGTAACCCTATGCAGCCATGAATTGGAGATTGATGAAGATGGTGTTATTTGTCCCAAAGAAGAACGAGTCATCAGTCTTTTTGTACCTGAATTTACTCGAAAAGCAGTTATAACAGCCTTTGAACAGTTTAAAAAACAATTTTTAGGCTTTTATATCTTGGATTTTAACCGTTGTTATCGTAACGCGGAATGTTAGTCTGTGAAGGGTGGGTTTTACCCACCCTACTAAGGAATTTAACAACAATTATTACCCAGGACAAATCATGTATGACAACGAAAAAGCCATGAATTATGTTGCTAATGCTGGTAAAGATGTCAATTTCTGGCAAAACAGTGACCAACTTTCCCCACAAGAATTAAAGCGACTACAAATCATTACGCTAAACCGAATTGCTGTTGCTTTAGAAAGCATCGAGAGAATTCTTGATGAGCGCATAAATAATCCCTAACTCATCCTAAAATTGTCACAAATCTTTACATCTAAAGGGAGAAGGAAGGGGGAGAAACGCAGGAACTCCCCAAAGACAGTATGAATAGCGTTGGAACAGACTTATCACGATACCTACTCATAGTCTTCCCACTTTTCCCATAAAGATCACCGTCTCAACATCGTTCTTGCAAACTGAACTACAGAATGAACCCTAAAGTCTTAATCTGGAATTTACGGCAAAATCTCAACAAATTCCTCGGTAAACCCCCTATTGATTGCCACAAACTACATAATCCTTCTACTCTTTTTTGTTCTGGATGCGAACCAGGACAAACTTTCAAGTGTGAACAGTGTGGCCGGTTGACATCCTATTGCAATGGTGGTGATGGTGATGAGCTTTGCAATACTTGCTGGTCAAAGAATCAACCTCCTGAAGAACCTACCCCTCCTCATATCCAAGCCACTATCAATAAAGCCAGTCTGCTTTATCGCAACAACAGAGAATAGTTTTCCACGCAATTAACCCATTTCCATTATGGCTTCATCTTGGAGAAAAATATCTTATCGAGTCATTCAAGAGGTTATCACAGAGTTTTTAGGAGAACATCAACTAACGCCACCTGTTCTCCTAAACCCTGAACAGCTTAAAACCCTTAAACGTCGAATTTCTAAAGCTTATCCTTTTGTTGATAGAAAATACCATCCTTACAAAGTTTGGCTTTCTGAAGTCAAAGCTAATCTACAAGCTTTACAAGGTTTACCTATTCACGGCAGCCACCATCATATAATGTTTGACGATTGGTCATTTGACAGATTCGAAGACCTCTTTCATAATCATATTAATATAAAAAATAACCTTCTTTGCTCTGTTAAAAAAACGATGAAAATTAATGAGTCGTATTCAGAATGTATTGGGGTCGAAGTATCAGAAGTAGACATCGTTTCTATTGATGAAATAGAAATCAATACAATTAAACAGCTTGTATACCAGCATAAGTTTGTAGTTTTTAGAAATCAAAATCTTAATGAAGATCAATATTTAGAGTTTGCTAGTAAAATTGGAAAACCACAAATTTATCCTCAAGATAACTATCATCATCCAAATTATCCAGAGATATTTGTTTCCTCTAACGTAGCTAAGGATGGAAAAAAATTTGGAGTCAAGGGGACTGGTAAATATTGGCATACAGACTGTGCTTTTTTGAACAATCCTCTACCATTTACCATGTTATATCCGCAAATTTTACCAAATTCAATTCGAGAAACTTATTACATGGATATGCAGCAGATTTATAAAAATTTGCCTGCTAATTTAAAAAGTTTAATCGATGGAAAATACATGATTCACGAAGGTAAATGGCGTTATAAAGTACAAGAATGGGATATCGACAAAGCAATCATCGATATTATGAGTGACTTTGAGAAAAAATTTCCCCCGGCTAAACATCCAGCGATCATTACTCATCCCGTTACCGGGGCAAAAATTTTGTACATGAGTCGAGGTTTTACAACTGGGATAGTTGGTTTAGATCGCGAAACAACTCAACAAATTCTATCAGAATTATTTTCATTTATCGAACGAGAGGAAAATATTTATACCCATCTGTGGAAAGATGGCGATATTCTTTTGTGGGAGAACAGAACTCTAAATCATAAAGCATCTATAGTACCAGAGGGACAAGCAAGTGTTAGTTTTCGGATTGGTATTGATGATGGTTTACCTTTTTACCTAACCTCAAAAGACATGGGACAAGAGTATCCAATACTGGCGAGTTAAAATTGTAGTCATTGGGATCTCTATGCCTAACATAAATTAGTTAAAGATTTGCTACAAATAGATTGTTTTTTAAGCACACTGTTGTGATTTTAGACTGATGAGGAGTAGTTATGAAGATCTCTCAAAGATCTGTCAAGATTGATAATGTCAATCAAAGTCTATTAGATATTTTTCTCGAACCATACAAAGAAAACTGTAAGTATCTCAAAAAAGCACAATTTCAAGAACCAGAATTAGATCACAAGAGCGATTGCTTTTCTCAGGCTCGAACGTTTTTATGGTCTATCAAAGCTGATTTTGCTATTGCTGAATCTTGTTACATTGCTGATACTGGACATTTTAATTCAGTAGAATTCAATATTTGTTATAACCAATTATTTTATGTAATGATTGCTTATTTAATACAAAATAAGCTGATAGATGAAATGAAAGATTGGGATTTAGAAATTTATAAACGTCGTCAGTTAAGTGATTTTTTGATTGTCAGATTTGCTAGCACCTTTAAAAGACCAATCAATTCTAGTAATTTTCAAGGAACTTTATCAATTAACAAATGCTCTGCTCGTGGTGATTTGATTATGATCAAAACTTCCTGTGCCTTTTGCGATGACCATAATGGTTGGGCTGAAGGTGATGTTACTATTGCCGTACTTAATAGTAAGTCTAAAAATCTTATTGATACGAATCGCAAAACCATACTTGCTTAGGCATTGCATTGAAATTTCTCTATTATGTATTCACAATCAGAACAAGAAATGGATTCATCTCCAACATCGCGCCATGAACTTTTATTAAGATGGACAGAAATTGACTCTAGCGAACGTCAAATACTATTAAAAGGTTATCTTCAAGAGAATATAGCCAAAGCACTCGGAATCGATGTATCTGACTTAAATCTACATCAATCTTTTAAGTTTTTAGGAATTGATTCTTTGATAGCTGCAAAATTGAGAAATATATTAAGAACCGACTTAGAAGTTGATGTTCCTGCTGTTCAATTTTTAGACGATTCTAATGTGACTAGTCTGGCAATATTGGTAGAAGAGAAAATAGAAAATTCCTGTCTAAGCGATTCGCTGCGTCAAGGTTTGCCCCCATCTAAATTATATCCCCTCAGTTATGGTCAGCAAGGTCTATGGTTTCTTTATAAACTTGCACCAGAAAGTGCAGCTTACAATATTGCTTTTACAGTTCGCATAAGATCGCCTTTAAATATTCCCGCTTTAAAACAAGCGTTTCATCGGTTAATAGTGCGTCATCCTAGCTTGCGAACTAGTTTTGGACAACGAGATAATGAGCCTTTTCAAGAGGTACATGAATATGGAGAAGTCTGTTTCGAGGAGATTGACGCTTCTAGTTGGAATGAAGAGAAGTTGAGTGAAAAGGTAATCGAGGCATATCAACATCCTTTCAATTTAGAACGAGGATCTTTGCTGCGAGTCAATTTATTTGCTCGTTCTGTTCGAGATTATGTGCTATTACTGACAATCCACCACATCGTTGTAGATGGTTTCTCTTTTGGAATTCTTCTAGATGAGTTGCGTTTGCTATACGAAGCGGAAAATACAGGCAGATCGGTATCTTTACCAACTGTTAAATGGCAATATCAAGACTTCGTACAGTGGCAACAAAAAATTCTAGCAAGTCCTATGGGGGAAGATCTTTGGGATTATTGGCGCAAACAATTGGCAGGTGAGTTACCAGTATTAAAATTGCCAAGCGATCAACCTCGATCGCCAATTCAGAACTATCGAGGAGCTTCCTATACCTTTGAATTAAGTCGAGAGTTAACTTCTAAGCTAAGAGAAATAGCCAAAGCTGAAGGAGCAACTTTATATATGACTCTTTTGGCTGCCTTACAAGTATTACTTTATCGTTTGTCAGGACAAGAAGATATTATAGTTGGTTCTCCCATTGAAGGTAGAAGTCAGCCAGAATTTGCTGGTACAGTGGGCTTTTTTGTTAACATGCTAGCTGTGCGGTCAAATTTAGGTGGTAATCCCACATTCGCTCAGTTTTTAAGTCAAGTACGCCAAACTGTATTAGAAGCAATCACTCATCAAGAGTATCCCTCTCCTTTGTTAATCGAGCGATTACAAGTAAACCGTGATCCCAGCCTTCCAGGTCTTTTTCGAGTTTCCTTTAACTTATTAAAATTAAGCGAAATCGCCGAAGATTACGAGTTATCTGTATCTAATCAAGCTAAACCTAGAGAAAATTGGGGTGGATTAACCCTAGAGCCATTCATCATTCCACAGCAGGAAGGACAGAACGATTTAGTCTTCGACATGATGGAGACAACAGAATCGCTGCTGGGGATCTTGAGATACAACACCGACTTATTTAAGGAAACGACAATTAGCCGTATGGCTAGTCATTTTCAAGCTTTGCTAACAGGGATTATTGCTAACCCAAAACAGCCAATTGCCTCATTACCGTTACTCACAAAAGCAGAAAAAAATGACTTGCTCTGGAATTGGAACGAGAATAAAGTCGAGTATCCCCAAGATATTTGTCTTCATCAGTTGTTTGAGAAATGTGCAGAGAAAACACCAAATTCAGTAGCAGTAGTATTTCAACACAAACAACTAAACTATCAAGAATTAAACAGCAAAGCCAACCAACTAGCACATTACCTGCATTCTCTAGGAGTAAAGAAAAACGTGCTAGTTGGGATTTGTTTTGATCGCTCTGTTGAGATGATTGTCGCATTGTTAGGAGTTCTCAAAGCTGGCGGAGCTTATCTACCTTTAGATCCTGCTTATCCTGAAGAACGCTTGAGTTTCATGTTGAATGATGCACAAGTTTCGGTTGTGCTAACTCAACAAAAACTGATAGCAAACTTATTAGTTCGGGACTTACCTGTCGTTTGTTTAGATAAAGATTGGGAAAGCATTTCTCAACAAAACGAAGCAAATCCAGTGAGTAATAGCACTCCAGATAGTTTAGCCTACGCGATCTACACATCCGGTTCTACAGGCAAATCTAAAGGAGTGCTGGTTGCTCATGGCAGTTTAGTAAGCGCATTTTATGCTTGGGAAAAAGCTTATCAACTCCACTCTTTAACTAGTCATTTGCAAATGGCCAGTTTTGCTTTTGATGTGTTTTCAGGAGATGTAATTCGCGCTCTTTGTAGTGGTGCGAAATTAGTTTTGTGTCCCCGTGAATGGCTTTTAGAACCAGAGAAGTTATATAAGTTAATGCTGGCAGAAAAGGTTGATAGTGCGGAGTTTGTTCCTGCCGTCTTGAGAAATTTGGTTCAGTATTTAGAGAAATCCCAGAAAAATCTCCACTTCATGCGTTTGCTAGTAGTTGGTTCAGATAGCTTGTATGTTGAAGAATATCAACAGTTTCAGCGTTTTTGTGGTGAGCAGACACGTTTAATTAATTCCTATGGCGTAACAGAAGCTACGATTGACAGTACCTATTTTGAATTAGGGATGGGGAAATTAGAAACTGTGATGGTTCCCATTGGTCGTCCGTTTGCCAACACACAAGTTTATATTTTAGATGACTATCTGCAATTAGTTCCTATTGGGGTTGCTGGTGAATTATATATTGGTGGGGCTGGTTTAGCTCAAGGTTATTTAAATCGGGACGATTTAAATAATGAGAAATTTATCTCCTATTCTCCCCACAACTTCATTTTGTACAAAACGGGAGATTTAGCGCGTTATCTAGGGGACGGTAATATTGAATTACTGGGTAGAATTGATGATCAAGTGAAAATTCGGGGTTTCCGAATTGAACTAGGGGAAATTGAAGCAGTTTTGAGTAGTCATCCCCAAGTCCAAGCAGCAGTGGCGATCGTTCAAGAACTACAAACCGACAATAAATCTATAGTTGCATATGTTGTTGCTCGGGAACAGTCACTAACAAGTAGTGAGTTACGTAAGTTTCTTAAACAGAAGTTACCCGATTATATGATTCCCTCTGTGATCGCCCTACTGGAAACTTTACCTTTAACACCTAACGGTAAAATAGATAGGCGTGCTTTACCAAAACCCAATCTAGAACAATATCGACAAGTAGACTTTGTAGCACCGCGCACAGCAGCCGAAGAAGCGATCGCTAATATCATGGCTGCTGTTTTAGGACTCAAACAAGTAGGCATTCACGACAACTTTTTTGAATTGGGGGGACAATCCCTACTGGCGACTCAAGTTATCGCTCGATTACAACAAACCTTTAAAATTGAACTACCGTTACGCTCTTTGTTAAAATCTCCCACAGTTGCAGGGTTAAGTGAAGCACTTACTTCTTTAACAAAGACAGACTCTTTAGTTGACTTACCAACAATTGTCCCAGATCCAGAACAGCGTAATCAACCTTTTCCTCTTACCGACATTCAACAAGCGTATTGGTTAGGACGTAATGAAGCCTTTGAACTAGGAAATATTGCTGCTCATGGTTATTTAGAACTAGATTGCGATCGCCTAGATTTAACCAGATTAAATCTAGCTTGGCAAAAACTCATTTTGCGTCACGATATGCTGCGTGCCGTCATCTTACCAGATGGTCAACAGCAAATTCTGCCAACAGTACCTGCTTATGAAATCGAAGTTTTAGATTTGCAAGATTTAGAGGTGATGCGTGAGCAAATGTCCCATGAAGTCTTACCTGCGCAGGAATGGCCTTTATTTAGGATTCGAGCTACATCTATAGATGAACAGCGTACCCGACTTCACCTCAGTTTTGATGCTTTGATTGGGGATGCTTGGAGTTTATTTGTACTGATGCGGGAGTGGTCGTATCTATATAATAATCCTGAGTCTGTATTGCCACCCCTCGAACTTTCTTTCCGCGATTATGTCTTTGGCGAATCAACGCTTAAAAAGACACCTCAATATCAACGTTCTCAAGAATATTGGTTTAAACGATTAGATCGCTTACCGCCAGCACCAGAATTACCTTTAGCGAAAAATCAAAATTCCATTATCAATCCTCGCTTTCAACGTCGTACATCCCAACTGTCTCCAGAAAAATGGACTAAATTACAAAACCGCGCTCTACAATTTAACCTAACGCCTTCGGGAGTTTTATTAGCTGCTTTTGCAGAAATTCTCAGTCAATGGAGCAAAAGTCCCAAGTTTATTATTAATCTCACATT
The DNA here is from genome assembly GCA_030064955.1 of Crocosphaera sp. Lineage (GTDB taxonomy): Bacteria > Cyanobacteriota > Cyanobacteriia > Cyanobacteriales > Microcystaceae > Crocosphaera. The sequence goes on along the minus strand of JASJDW010000070.1, from coordinate 8,548 downwards.
ATTTAAGCGTTTACCTTTACATCCCCAAGTGAATAAGATTGTCGGAGATTTTACTTCTTTGACACTTTTAGAAGTTGATCGTTCAGTTTCTCAAAGCTTTAGCAACCACGCTCAACAATTACAGCAACAACTGTGGCAAGATTTAGATTGCGGTTATATCAGTGGTTTACAGGTTCAGCGAGAACTTAGTCGTAAAAGGGAAAGTTACCAATTTATGCCAGTGGTATTTACTAGTACCCTTGGTTTAGAATCCCTTGGTGGAGAGACATCAATATTAGATAGCTTAGGAGAAATAGTTTACAGTATCAGTCAAACTCCTCAAGTTTGGTTAGATCATCAAGTTAGGGAACAGAACGGAACGTTAATATTTAACTGGGATACGGTTGACGAACTTTTTCCCCCAGGGATGCTCGATGAAATGTTTGCTGTTTACTGCGATTTGCTCGAACGACTTGCCACTTCTGATGCTGTTTGGATTGAGAGTCAGGGAGAATTACGACAACCCCCGATTGCCAACTATCTCACCTCAGCCATTCCTGAGAAAACTTTGCACGGATTGTTCATTGAGCAAGTGCAAATCCAAGCTCATGCCCCAGCCGTCATTACCCCAGAGCGGACCCTAACTTATCAGGAATTATACCAACGCGCTCTGCAATTGGCATCTCAACTGAGAGAATTGGGAGCAAGCAGCAACAAAGCGATCGCCGTTGTCATGGAAAAAGGTTGGGAGCAAGTTGTCGCCGTATTGGGAATTTTAATCGCTGGTGGAGCTTATCTCCCCATCGAACCCGAATTACCAGCAGAACGACAAAAGTATTTACTCACCCAAGGACAAGTTAAATTAATTGTTACTCAACCTCATCTTCAGCTATCTTTGCCATCAGGTGTTCGACAAGTATATTTGGAAAGTGAACCAGAAGAAGATTTCTCACCGATAGAATTAATCCAAACGCCTGATGATTTAGCTTACATCATTTACACTTCTGGTTCGACGGGTGTCCCTAAAGGGGTAGCGATCGATCATCGCGGTGCGGTAAATACGATTTTGGATATCAACCGCCGCTTTGCAGTTAGATCGAGTGATCGCATTTTAGCTTTATCAGCATTAAACTTCGATCTCTCAGTCTACGACATCTTCGGGATGTTAGTGGCGGGTGGAACAATAGTTATTCCCTCAGCAGATCGAACCAAAGATCCGGCGCACTGGTTAGAGTTAATAGTATCTGAGCAAATTACCCTGTGGAACTCAGTTCCAGCTTTGATGCAAATGTTAGTGGAATATCTTACCAACCAATCACAACAGCCATCATCTCTGCGTTTAGCTTTGTTAAGTGGGGATTGGCTACCTCTAAATTTACCAAGACAAATCCAAAAATTGGGGTCAAATATCCAAGTCGTGAGTTTGGGAGGAGCAACAGAAGCTTCTATTTGGTCGATCTACTATCCCATTACCCAAGTCGATCCCAACTGGAAAAGTATTCCCTACGGCAAACCACTGGACAATCAACAAGTATATGTATTAGATCATCATTTGCAGCAAACGCCTGTTTGGGTGACTGGACAACTATATATTGGAGGAATGGGACTAGCTAAAGGTTACTGGGAAGATGAAGAAAAAACAAACGCTAGTTTTATTATTCATCCAGTTAATGGAGAAAAATTATACAAAACAGGTGATTTAGGACGCTATTTACCCGATGGGAATATCGAGTTTTTAGGAAGAGAAGATTTTCAAGTTAAAATCAACGGTTATCGGATTGAACTCGGGGAAATCGAAGCAGCCTTAAAACAGCATCCCACTGTCAAAGAAGCTGTAGTCACCACAGTGGCAGAAACACAACAATTAGTTGCTTATATTGTCAACGATGGCAACACTACATCAACTCCCAATTTCGGGGAAGCGTACCAACCATCTCAACAGGAAGGAGTATTAAGCGATCCTGGCGAACGCATCGAATTTAAACTCCAGCAACCAGGAATAAAACAATTAAAATCATCTCAAGTCAGTATTGATCTACCCAAATCTGAAGGCGATCAAACACTCTATCTAGAACGTCAGAGTTATAGAGAATTTTTATCCCAACCGATTTCTTTAGAACAATTTAGCCAGTTTCTAAGCTGTCTCCAGCAGATGAAATTGGGGGATTATCCTCTTCCCAAATATCGCTATCCTTCGGCTGGAAATCTTTATCCTGTACAAACTTACTTGTTTATTAAAACCAACCGAGTAGATGGAATAGAAGGAGGCATATACTATTATCATCCTGCCAATCATAAATTAATCTTACTCGATGCTACCAGCGAAATCGACGGCAGTGCTTATGGTGGCAATCAACTGCTATTTGAACGATCCGCCTTTTCCCTATTTTTGATTGGAAAACTGAGTGCGATCGCGCCGATGTATGGAGAACTCGCCAAAGATTTCTGTCTTTTAGAAGCGGGACATATGGGGCAATCGCTGATGAACAGCGCACCAAAACAAGAAATTGGACTCTGTCCTCTTGGTTATTTAGAATTTACCCAACTTCAAGACTTATTTAGACTCGAATCAAGTCACGTTTTACTTTATAGCTTTGTTGGTGGAAGAATAGACTTAGCCGATACTAAGCAATGGTCTTTACTCAAAAATAGTCAAGGAACGCATTCTATTTCTAGCCAGTTGCAGAAATATTTACGGCAAAAACTGCCAGAGTACATGATTCCGGCTGAATACGTTTTTCTTGATGCCTTACCCCTTACTTCTAATGGCAAACTAGATCGCAAGGCTTTACCTAAAATTGATCGAGCCTCATCGCGATCGACAGGTTTCGTCGCTCCCAAAACTAACACGGAAATAAAAATAGCAGAAATAGTGCAAGAACTACTTCAGGTAGACGCAGTAGGCATAAATAATAATTTCTTTGAATTGGGAATGGATTCACTCAACTTAGTCCAGTTAAAAAACCAATTACAAACTCAACTCCAAGTCAACGTTTCCATGCAGCAATTGTTAGTAGAAGCAAACAATATTGGCGAACTGGCATTAGCTGTTGATGGGCAATTAACGTTAGCAAAAATTAAACATAAGCCCTCATCTACTGAACCCGATGATAATAAGGAGCGAATACAGCTATGAATAAAAATCAACTTTTAGCTGAACTAGACAAACGAGGTGTGAAATTGTGGGTTGAAAATGACTTATTAAACATAGAAGCCCCAAAAGGAATCTTAACACCAGAACTGCGTAATTCTTTGGTAGAGCATAAACAAGAACTGATTCGTTTATTACGTCTAAGTGATACCCATATTACTTCTCTACCAAGAATCGAATCAGAGCCTAGTAAAAAATTTGAACCTTTTCCTCTCACTGATATCCAACAAGCTCATTGGATCGGACGAAATAGTATCTTTGAGTTAGGTAATGTCAGCAATCATATTTATATAGAATTTAAAGCTAATAATTTAGATTTGTCGCGGTTAACAGAAGCTTGGAAAAAATTAATCGAACGCCATGATATGCTGCGGGCGGTAGTGTTACCCACAGGCGAGCAACAAGTTTTAGAAAAAGTTCCATCTTATGAAATTTCTATCTTGGATCTCAAGGAACTAGACAAGGAAGAAGTAGACACTCACTTAGCACTCATCCGCGAACAATTATCTCACCAATCATTTTCATCCCAACAATGGCCTTGGTTTGATATTCGAGCTACTTATTTAGACAAGCTACAGATCCGACTTCACTTGAGTCTAGATTTATTGATGGTGGATGCTGCAAGTATTCGGATTTTGTTTCGAGAGTGGAATCAACTTTATCAAAATCCGGATCTGTTACTACCACCACTGCCATTATTATTCAGGGATTATGTCATTAACAAGAATGCTCTACAAGACTCTCAATTGGTCAAGCGATCGCGAGATTACTGGCTCAGCCGTTTAGATAGTTTACCTCCAGCACCAGAATTACCTGTAACCCGTTTTCCTAGCGAACTAAAAGCATATAAATTTAAACGTTGGAGTGGCAAACTAGAACCTCATAAATGGGATAGGTTAAAGCAGCAAGGGAAAAAAGCTGGTTTGACTCCTTCGATTATTTTATTGACAGCTTTTTCGGAAGTTTTAAGTTTATGGAGTAAAAATCCTCGATTTACTCTGAATTTAACCGTACTTGATCGTTTGCCTTTCCACCCTCAAATCAATCAAATTGTTGGAGATTTTACCAATACAACTTTATTAGCTATAGACAATTCCGAGCCAAATACTTTTACTGCTCGTGCTTTACAAATACAGGAGCAATTATTACAAGACTTAGATCATCTTTATATCAGTGGAGTTGAAATACTGCGGGAATTGGCAAGTCGAAACAAAATAGGATCGATCGCAGCCATGCCAATAGTGTTTAGTAGCGTTTTAGGCTTAAATTCTTTTGCCAAAGGAGATTTAGAATATAACTTTTTGGGAGAGTTGGTTTATGGTATCAGCCAAACTCCGCAGGTTTCTTTAGAACATCAGGTGACAGAACAAAATGGAGCGTTAGTCTTTAACTGGGATGCTATAGAAGAACTCTTCCCGGTAGGAATGTTAGATGATATGTTTGCAGTTTACTGTAATTTGCTCGAACGTCTAGCGCAAGTCGATGAATTGTGGAGAGAATCCATAGAATTATTACCCCCAGTTGAGATTAATCTTACTCATAAACCAATTCCAGAAACAGCTTTACTCCATACTGTGTTTTTCGAGCAAGTATCCCAACGTCCACAGCAGAAAGCTATAATTAGCGCAGATCGCATCCTCACCTATCAAGAGTTAAGCGATCGTGTTATTGAATTAGCCCGACAATTAGGCGATTGTTCGGAAACGGCGATCGCCATTGTTATGGAAAAAGGATGGGAGCAAGTTGTTGCTGCTTTAGCAATTCTTACTGCTGGTGCAGCTTATATACCGATCGATCCCCAATTACCAAAACAAAGACGAGATTACTTACTAAAAAATGGCAATGTAAAAATTATTCTGACTCAATCTTGGTTAGATAATTCTTTAGAATGGTCGGAAAATGTTACCCATATTTGCATTGATTCTCTCACACTTACTTCAAATAGCATAGAATTCCCTATACCCCCACAATCCCAAAATCCATCAGATCTAGCTTATATTATCTACACCTCTGGTTCTACAGGAATACCTAAAGGAGTAGCAATCAATCATCGCGGTGCGCTCAACACGATTTTAGATATTAATGAACGCTTTGAGGTTAATGCAAGCGATCTCCTTTTAGCTCTTTCTTCTCTTAGCTTCGACCTTTCAGTTTACGACATCTTCGGCACTTTAGCTGCTGGAGGAACGATCGTAATTCCCGATGCTGCTAGGACAAAAGATCCGAATTACTGGAGCGATTTAATTACCAAACATCAAATCACTATTTGGAACTCAGTTCCAGCTTTAATGCAGATGTTAGTGGAGTATGCTTCAAATCATCCTGAAATTAACTTTAATACTCTCAGATTAGTATTACTAAGTGGCGATTGGATTCCTCTCAACCTGAGCGATCGCCTTTTAGCTTTGTCCGAAAAAGTAAAAACTATTAGTTTGGGAGGAGCAACGGAAGCTTCTATCTGGTCGATTTTTTATCCGATTGAAACAGTTAACCCAAACTGGAAAAGCATTCCCTACGGTAAACCACTCAAAAATCAACATTTTTACGTTTTAAATCAAGCTTTGAAAATATGTCCTGTTTGGGTGACTGGACAGCTATATATTGGAGGAATGGGACTAGCTAACGGTTACTGGCAAGATGAAGAAAAAACAAACGCTAGCTTTATTATTCATCCATCAAATGGAGAAAGATTATACAAAACAGGCGATTTAGGACGCTATTTACCCGATGGAAATATTGAGTTTTTAGGAAGAGAAGATTTTCAAGTCAAAATCAACGGTTATCGGATTGAACTCGGGGAAATCGAAGCAGCATTAAAACAACATCCCGCACTTAAGGAAGCAATTGCGATCGCTAAAGAAGAAAAACTAGGAAATAAAGTGGCAATCGCTTACCTTGTTGCAAAATCAGCTAAAATTCCTACTCCTAGCAACCTGCGTTCTTTTCTCCAAGCAAAACTGCCAGAATATATGATTCCTTCTGCTTTTGTGCTATTAGAATCATTACCGCTCACAGCTAACGGCAAAATTAATCGTCAGACACTTCCCGAACCAAAACCCAACAAACCCCTGTTAGAAAAAGCTTTAACTCTACCGAGTAACTCAGTAGAAAAATTATTAATAGCAACTTGGACTGAATTATTGCAGATCGAGCAAATCGGTATCCACGATAATTTCTTTGAATTAGGCGGACATTCGTTTTTAGCACTGCAATTAGTCTCAAAAATAAATCAAAAACTTGGCACCAATATTCCTTTAAGTACACTTTTTCAATATCCAACTGTAACCGAACTAGCCAATTTTCTGATTGAAAATGCTCGTGCTTGGGCAACACCTATTTGTCTAGTGCCAATACAAATAAAGGGAACTCACCCACCTTTGTTCTGTATTCACCCAGCGGGAGGAGAAGTCATGGTGTATCGACATCTAGCAGCTTATTTGGAATCGGAGCGATCACTATATGCTCTCCAGTCTCGCGCTCTAAACAACCCGGCTAGGGAGCATAATAGCATTAAGAGTATGGCTGTTGAATACACTAAAGCTATTCGCGAACATCAACCCGACGGACATTATCATCTCATAGGTTGGTCTATGGGTGGGGTAATTGCTGTTAGTATTGCCCAAGAATTAGAACAACAAGGGCAAAAAGTTAATTTTGTCGGACTTGTGGATGCCTTTTTATTTCCAGACGAGGCAGCAAATTTTGAACGAGATTTGCTCTACGAACTAGGGTTATTGTTTGGCAGTACTTTTATTAATGCTTTCCTAACTCTGGATGCTCTCGAACAGCAGAAACTAAGAGATGAGCTAGTAGACTTAACTTCTAGCGAACGTCTGAGGCGGATCGTAAACTGGGGAACCAAACAAAATTTACTTTCAACAGCAATATCTCTCGATATACTGCAAAAACAACAAAATCTTAGCAAAATTCATAGTAAATTGCTAAAAGCTCACGAAGCACCCCAAATTTCAGCCCAACTTAATATTTGGTGGGCTTCAGAACAATTCGCAGCCCCATTAGCTCGAACCGATTGGAATAAATACACTACAGGTGCAACTCAGACCAAAATTTTAGAGGGCAATCACTTTACCCTCATGCGTCCTCCTTATATTAAGGCACTGGCACAGGAGCTACGAGAAATTCTCTAAAAATAGCTCGCATCAACCAATTCTTCCCCTCCAATTTCTTCAACTGATTGATTTTTTTTTTGAGATTTTCTATCTCTTTTTTTAGTTCTTTAATTTCTTCTGGAGTCTAGACTAAATAATCAAAACTTACAGTCTAGTATTACAATTTGAACGCATAAAAATATGATTTAGCTTGTCAGAAAACCTAAAAATAATACTAATATATTGATTGAAGTTTTTAAGAAGCCTTTTTTTTGCCTTTTTTCTGTCGAGTTACTGTCTTTTTAACTGTAGGATAACGAGGTTTTTTCTTCCTTTTTTTACCCTTCTTCCAACCTGGAGACTTTCCACGGGTTTTTGGCTTTTTTGCCGGTGTGCCAATCACGGCTAAAACTCCTGAGAAGCCCTGTGCCACTCGTCCAGGAGTTAACTTCTCCACTGGTTGAGGTTTCTGCCAAGGAAGAGGCTCATCTTCTATTATCTCACGAGATAACCATAATTGCCATGTTAAAATGGGCATTAAATGACTCCATCGCTGCCCTTTTTCTGTGCTTCCTAGTTTAGATGAGCGTCCAATGTAATCTTTGTTTGAGAAAACGATTCCAGTGTTCAATGGCAAAGCGTCTTAAGTACAATTCCCAAACCCATTTTAAAGAAGGTATTTCTTCTCCAATCCATGCCAACCACATCGGTTTTGCTGCTTTTTTAGAGAGTCCTTTTCCCTTTCGTTGAATGAGAATAATTTCCATCGGTTGGGATGCCGATTGATAGAAATGAAATTTACTCCATCTGGTGATTTCTACTATTCCCCAAGTTGGGTCATCAATTTCTACTGATTCAACAGGAATACCCCAAGTTGTAGGGTCAGATAGCTTCATTTTTTGACCATGTTTTCTGGGTCTTCCTTTCCCTTGATATTTTGGCGGTTCTGCATAAATACAACGATTTGGACTTAAACGCATCAAAAAGTCAGCATCTATTCCTTTTGTCATTTTAACAAACTTTGCACACCCGTATTCACTATCCCATACAGTAATCGGTCTTTCTTTGAGATATCTACGAACTTGTTTAACCTGTAAAATTGCTTTGACTATAGGTGTTTGGTGGGATGTAATTAAATCATGTCTTAATGGTAATGCCCAACTCCCTTTTGCTTCTGGAATGTAATTGCTCACCGCAATAAAGAATCTCTCTTGACAACATAGAGGTAAAATCGGGCATTTTTATGTATAGTGGGATTTATGACCACAAATGCCACCATTAATTCAGAGCTATTTAGAACAGTTGCCGA
>JASJDW010000069.1 GCA_030064955.1 Crocosphaera sp. | reverse complement strand
CAAGTAATTAATAATCATTCATTAAACAACTCTACTGAAATTATTAATGAATTAGAAAAATTGAAAATATTTGAAATTCCTGAGTTGACTGATTGGTATTTTTCAGCAAAGTTTCATTATCCTAAAAGCAAAAATTATCTAGAAACTTTAGACTATTTACGCTTATTAATTCTTGAACATATTAGAGATTTCAAATTAATGTAAAAAAAGCTTGCGAACTCTTGACTTGACATGATATTCTGTACACAATAGAAAAGCCCTGCACCTATAAAACCCTTTGAAAAAGATAGTAGGGTGGGTTAGACGGCAACAATCTTTGTATGAATTTTAAGACATTATTAGCTTGAGTTAAACCGATATCAACCAACTTATCACCCGTTTTCGCAATCAGTTTGTTAGCTACTTTATCAAAGGTTTGGGTTGCTAAAAGTGTCAAGAAAGCTTTTATACCGCTAGTTAGTAATTCCATAATAAGTCTTAAATTATAATTTAGTAATCAGTATCTTCTTAATACTGTTCAGCAATTATAACACTTTAATTGATGGTTAATGGTTAATTGATAGTTGCTACTTTTCTTAATAATAATTCCAAGATAGCATCAGTATAGGGTAAAGTTTCTATGTAATATAAAAAATTTAGTAAAATAGATTAGACGTTGTATTAGTTCATCTCAATTCTTAAAAATTATCATGAAATTTACCAGACGATTTTTATTAAGTTTAAGTGCAGTTATTTTTTACGGAATTTGGCAAAAATATTCTCCAAAATCTCTTTTATCCCAGAATAGGGAAAATAATAGTAATGATACCATTCCAGGCATTGATCCTAAACCACAAAGACCGAAAATTACAAACATTGAACCAGCTAAAACAATTCTTCTTAAGGATATTATTGAACCTGTTAAATTTATTGATGATACTGTTCCTAAAAAATGGTTATATAAAACGCCAGTAAAACCAGGAGACGGAGCAATGTTATCGCTTTCTCTTCAAGAGGAAAATCAAGACATTTTAGAAACATTAAAAGAATTACCAAAAGAGCAAATTATTGCTAATAGTTTTCCTGACTTTACTGATGCTATTGACTTAAAAAAATTAGGAAATAATAAACCCCAAAAATCTTCCTTATTTTATACAGTAATCTCCTTTGATCAACCTCAATTATTCAGAGTGTGTCATGGAGCGATCGGATTAAATGTTAAAGCTGTTTTCTTTGTTAACAATCAGTTAGTTAAACATGGAGAATTAATCCAAGTGAATAAAGGACTTTATCCTATTATCATTGAAGCTTATCATGGTGAAAAAACAAGGTTTTTACCTTGGAATATGGCTCATTTAGCTCCCCGTTTTACCACTGTTACAGAAACAGAAATAGAAGAGGTTTATCAATGGCAACTGAGTCAATGGCAACAAACAATAGACATGGCAAAAGCTAATGATGAGCGTCTATTAGCAGCTATTCAATTTGATAGTAAAACCATTCAAGGAAAAGAAGGATTTTTTCAAGTTGGGCAGAGTATAAATGGTAAATGGTGGTTTATTGATCCTCAAGGAAAAGTCTTTTATCATCGAGGTTGTACCGGCTTAAATGCAGGGGGAATGGGAGGAAGAAGGGCTAACTTACCTCCTGTTCCTAAAAACACTGTTAAAACCTGGGTTAATTATCTAAAAGAATGGGGTTTTAACGCAATGGGTTCTTGGACAACTTCCGAATTTTTTGACCAAAATATGGCCTTTACAGAAATCATTGAAACCTATTACGAAAAACCCTGGTTAGTTAATAAATTTCCTGATGTTTGGAATCCTCAATGGGCTGAAAATGTTGATAAAAAATGTCAAAAACTTTGCACTCCTCTCAAAAATAATAAAATGTTGTTAGGTTATTTTCTAGACAATGAAAGGGGATTTATGGAAATGACAAAAAGTAATGAAAGAATCATAGCCAATGCTCCCACTTATCGCTATGATGGTCCTATAAAGTCTGATGAAATTGAGTTACCATCTGAACCAAAATTAAATCCAAAAGGAATTGGCTTACTACAGTTTTGTTTGAGTCAAAAACAGGATATTCCTGCTGCTCAAAAAGCATGGGAATTTGTTTTAACTCGTTATTCATCCTTAGAAAATTTAGGTAAAGCATGGCAAATTAATATTAAATCAAAAGAAAGTATTAAAGAATTAACCTTAAAAGAAGAGATTATAATATCAGATAATTACCAACAAGATAACTATCAGTTTATTAAGGAATGGGTAGAACAATATTATCGTATTTGTACTAAGAAAATCAGAAAATACGATCCTGATCATTTAATCCTAGGCTGTCGTTGGGGAAGCACCCCAGGAAAAGCAGTTTTAGAAGTAGAAAAAGAATGGAGCGATGTGGTTTCTCGTAATAACTATCGAGCTAACTTTTATGAAATATTTGATGACTTTTATCAACAGGTTAAACGTCCCATTTTAAATGGAGAAATTAGCACTTGGAGCGATCACTATACTTTATTTAGAAATCCCATTGAACCCCCTGGAGGTTATGAACCAGACACTCGACAAAAAATAAAAGCAAATGAAACAATGAATCGTATCTTTTCCCATCCTGGCGTATTAGGTTATACTAAATATCGTTGGCACGGAAATGATGATAAATTATGGAGTAATGAACCTCTATTTAATATAATTAACCCCTTAAGACAAGCAAATTATCGCTCAGTTTCTATTGCTACTTTTTGGGATCAACCCCCTCAAAAAGATTATCAATCCCTAAGAGGACAAATTTTTATTACCTTGCTAAATAGCACCATCAGCCAACAAATTTTAAAACCTGCTAGAATTGAAGATGAACCTAGTGTTAAAATAAGTAGAAATCATTTAGCAGTAGGATTAATTTGCGAGGATAATCAATGGCAAAAAACTGTATATGGTGAAGGAATTAAAGGAGAAGTTACTGACAGTAAAATTAATGGTAATAACTATCAATTAACCATTAAAATCCAAATTTTTCCCACCCTATTTAGTAATAGTAATGCAGAAGGAGAATATCAATTAAATCTTCTGCGTAATCATACAAAACTAGAAGGAACCTTCATCGGAACTTATAATCGAGAAAATGTGTCAGGTAAGGCGATCGCTTATGTTCATCGTCCCGTCACCACAGTGAGATATTAGAGAAATATCTGGGAATACTAATCCTAGACATCGTAAAACGGCAAAACACTCAAGATGTTAACATCCACCTCCACTACCTCCCATCGTCGTATTATCATTGGTGACGTTCATGGTCACTATGATACCCTGAATCTCCTTTTAGAAGCGATCGCACCTAACTCCGAGGATCAAGTATACTTTTTAGGGGACTTAATTGATCGCGGTCCTCAGAGTTCTCAAGTGGTCAAATTTGTCATGGAACATAAGTACCACTGTTTACTAGGAAACCACGAACAGATGCTTCTTGAAACGATTAGTAAGGGGAGTATTTGTAGTCATCAGCTACAAGGATGGCTGTCTGGAGGAGGTTATTCTACCCTAGTTAGTTACGATCATCACATTCCCCAAGAACATATTGAGTGGATGAGAACTTTGCCAACCTATATAGATTTAGGAGATGTTTGGTTAGTTCATGGGGGGATTGACCCTAATATACCTCTAGAGCAGCAAACCGCGCAACAATTTTGTTGGGTACGGGATGATTTTCATGCCATGACAAAGCCCTATTTTGAGGATAAACTGATCATTACGGGTCATACCATCACTTTTACCTTTCCGGGTGTTTTAGCGGGTAAATTAGTGGCAGGGGAAGGATGGTTAGATATTGATACCGGTGCTTATCATCCCCAAAGTGGTTGGTTAAGTGCATTAGACTTGAGTACGGAAACCGTCTATCAAGTCCATCGTCAACATAAAACAAAGCGTATTCTTCCTTTAGCTGACGCAGTAGTAAAAATTGATCCTTCTGTCGTTAAAGCAAAACGCTCTAAACAAAAAGCATCTTAACTCAGTAACTAGAAAAATAGGGTATTATTTTATACATCTTTCAAGCATCTAATATTTGTATATATAGCAGTTCCCATACTTGTGAGGGACAAATTCTTCTAGTTTTAGGAGTTAGGAGTTCAGGAGTCAGGAGTTCAGGAGTCAGGAGTTCAGGAGCTAAATATTAACTGTACCTTATAAGTCCAAGAAATGCTATAAAATCATTAATCATTAATTGCTTGTTTAAGAAACCAATAACGTATAACAATTATTTTTGATGATCGGATAAATTTTGCTAATATTTTTCTAGAAAAAGCTATCGAATTTTATAATCACTTATTAGCAAAACAAAACCATTATCAACAAGAAAGCGAATATCAAAAAATTGCAGAAAAAGAATGGATCGAGAAACAAGAAAAAGAATTAAAAGTTATTCAAGATAATTGTCAAAAAATTATTAATGAATAACTATTTAAACTGTTCAATACTACTAGATAGAATTCCTAATATTTTATTGAGATCGGATAAATAGTATTCAGTTAAATCAATATAAACATTAGTTTCTTCTAGCTTCAAGAAACGCCAGTTTGTTCCTGACGTTACTACCCCTAAAATCATGGAAATATTATTGTTTTCTTTTTGATTAAAAATTTGTGCAGCTACCATTTCAGCAATACATTGACCCAACCCTGCATTTAAGTCTTCTTTTTTCGCTTCTACTAAGGTAATAATAGGAGCAGAAATGATTAATTTTTCAGGAGAGTGACTAATCAAAAAGTCACAAATACCATTCAAGTCTTGAGTCTCATCAACCGTAAAATTAACCCCAGAAAATAAGTTGATTTCATCCCCAAAATGACGTTTTAATTCTACTAAAATAGGCGCAATAATCATCTCTGATCGTGCTTTTTCACTATTACTAGCAATGGCAATAGGTAAATTATCCTGTAAAATTGTTTGTAATAGACTACTGCCCTGAATAGGTTCGATATCAGCAAAAACTTCAAGATTTTCAATAGTAGTTAAATTAAATTTTTGTTTAACTTGCTCTAAAGTAAAATTACTGTAAGACATAATAATTAAACCTCTTAAAATTATTATAAAGCTTCATCAGGATTAATTCCCAACTCACGTAATTTAGCCGTTAATTGTTCAATTTTTTGCTGTGCTAATTCTTTCTGCTGTTTCTCTTGTTTAGCTGCTTCTTCAGGAGTAGGAACTAAGTTACCATCAGGAGTAAAATAGCGTAATTTTTCCTCATGAATCCCTAAAAATAATCCTAATTGTTGACTCCATAACCATCCGTTTTCGTTAGTTTCAATGGGTTGATAAACCCCGCTAACTAAAGTAAATCCTTGAAACTCTAAACTTTCAGGATCAAACCAAAAATAATCAGGAGTGCGAAAAATATCTTGATAGATTTGTTTTTTTTCATCCCTATCAACTTTTGCCGTACTCTTAGATAAAATTTCTATAATCACATTAGGATACTTACCATCTTCTTGCCAAACGACCCAACTTTTACGATTTTGATCTCGAGAGGTTCCTAATACCACAAAAAAATCAGGTCCTCGAAAATCTTGGGATTTCTTTTGGTTGGGACTATAGTAGATAGTTAAATTACCCGTAGCAAAAAAATCATCCCGGTCTTGCCATAGCCATTCTAAACATTCAATTAATAATAAAATCTGTCTCAGATGCAAATTACTTTCCACAGGAGGTTCATCACTCCAAAACTCACCTTGAGGGAATATTATCTCATGTTCTTTGTCTGTAGGGTTAACGGATAAGGTAGAAGAAGTTATCATCTTTGTTGAATTTTAGTGATAGTTACTTTCTCATTTTAATCTTAATTCTCTTCACCGACCCAACCCTAAAAGAAGGATAAAATAAAAAAGGAACTACTGCAAGTTGAACCCATGAACGAACCTGTTACAGTGACTTATTCTTTAGAGGAAGTTCTTCAACGCATAGAGGATAAACTAGATAAGATAGATGAGCGTCTGACTACCATAGACATAGGACAAGCTAGACTCGAAGAAAAAGTTGACGCTTTAGGAAAACGCCTAGATAATCAAGAATTTATCAGTCGTGGTGTACTTATTGGTTTAATGGTTGCTTTGTTGGGGGGTTTAGCCAAAATATTCGGGTTAGTGGGGACACCCTAACTACTAACACGGAAACACTCATGATAGGGATTATCGTCACTATAATAGGTAAGCTAGAATACCCAAACAGCGATCGCTTATTCCTAGTATGACTCAACCCCAACCCCTAAGCCAACTGTTAACCCAAGTGGTGCAAAACTTGGTAAAGTCTAACCCCAAGACAAAGGTGTTAAAAAAAGGGGCAAACGTCCCAGAAATACGGGTTAAAGAAAGCCCAAAAGATCAAATAATCACCTATACTTTAATTGGCGATCGCTACATTATTGGCCGTAGTTCCAGACACACCGACATCAAGGTATTAAATCCTATTGTTAGTCAAGTTCATTGTTCTTTGCATCGGGAGCAAAAAAATCCCCGTCACTTCATTATCAAAGACGAAAACTCTACCAATGGTATCTATCTAGGCAAAAAACGCATTGAAACCTTATCCTTGCGTCACGGCGATACTGTCACCTTTGGACCCTCAGAATTAAACGATCTTGCCACCCTTACCTATCATAATCCACCTCCACAATGGATGCAGTGGTTAAAATATGGTTTCTATGGCACCGGATCACTGATTACCATTTTAATCGCTTGGTTGCTGTGGGAAACTAGCAAAATTAATGTTCATCCCTTACCCTCCGGTGTTAGTGGCCCTGTCGTCGTTTACGCCAGAGATGGACAAACCCCCTTAAGTCCTCTCAACGACGATCCACACCACGAAATTGACCGTCTGAAGGACTTTTCACCCTATTTGACCAAAGCAGTCATCGCCTCCGAAGATAGTCGCTTCTACTGGCATTTTGGCGTTGATCCCTACGGCATTTTAAGGGCGATGGTAGTTAATTTTAAAGACGATGGTATTCGTCAAGGGGCTAGTACCTTAACCCAACAGTTAGCCCGTAGTTTATTTCCAGAAGTAGGACGGGAAAACACTGCTCAACGTAAGATTAGAGAGATGATTGTCGCCCTAAAATTAGAAGCAGTTTATAGTAAAGATTTTCTGCTCAAAACCTACCTTAACCGAGTTTATCTAGGTGTAGGTAATTATGGGTTTGAAGATGCAGCGCAATTTTACTTTGATAAGTCAGCCACAGAAGTAGATACAGCCGAAGCAGCTACCCTTGTGGCTATGTTACCCGCCCCTAACTTATATAACCCGGTACAAGATTATGATACCTCGGTACAGTTGAGAAATCGGGTCATTGATCGTATGGCTGCGTTGAGGATGATCTCCCCGGAAGAAGCAGCTAGGGCTAGGCGATCGCGTATTGATATTAGTCCAAAAGCGAGAAAAGCCTTAGCCAACAGTAAAGCCCCCTATTTTTACGCCCATGTCTTTGAGGAGTTACGAGACTTATTAGGGACAGAAATAGCCAAAGAAGGCAACTTTATCGTTGAAACTGGGTTAGATTTAAACCAACAGGCATTGGCAGAAAAAAAGCTACAAGAAGCAGTTAAAACCCAAGGATCAACCTATGGCTTTTCCAATGGGGCGATGGTGACATTAGACACTCGAACCGGCGAAATATTAGCCCTGGTGGGAGGGACAGACTACAAACAAAGTCAATTTAACCGTGTTACTCAAGCCAAACGACAACCCGGATCAACCTTTAAACTGTTTGCCTATGCTGCGGCCTTAGAAAGAGGCATTTCCCCCCAAAAATCTTATAGTTGCGGTGGTATTAAATGGCAAGGTAGGGCTTATAAACCCTGTGAACGCAGTAGCGGTGCAACGGATATGTATGGAGGGATGGCACAGTCAGAGAATACCATAGCCCTACAGGTAGCCAGAGAAGCCGGTTTAAACCGAGTGGTGGATGTTGCCCAACGGTTGGGGGTTACGTCTGAATTGCAAGCCGTTCCAGGGCTAGTTTTAGGGCAGAGTGAGGTCAGTGTTTTAGAAATGACGGGGGCTTACGCTGCGGTGGCTAACAACGGTGTATGGTACCGTCCCCACGCCATTCGTCGCATTTTAGACGGGGGGGACTGCACCAATAATGATGACTGGCGTACTTGTCGAGAAATTTATAATTTTCAAACCGATAATACTGTTAGACAACAGGCAATATCGCCCCAAGTTGCTCAAACTATGACCAGTATGTTACGAAGGGTAGTAAGTAATGGAACTGGCCGCGCTGCTAGTGTTGGGTTGGGGGAAGCAGGAAAAACCGGCACCACTGATCGCGCGGTTGACCTCTGGTTTATCGGTTATATTCCCCGTCATTACCTGGCCACTGGGGTTTGGTTAGGAAATGACGATAACTCAGCGACAAAAGGCAGTAGTGGTCAAGCAGCAGCCCTCTGGGGAAACTATCATCGGCCTTAGTGATTTGAATAAGATTAAAAGTTATGACTGTTTCTTCATCAATTTCAATAATTTTATATACTTCTGGTTTAACATTTTATCTTGTCTGGGGTTGTACTCTAATTCCTAAATTTTATCAGGCAATTTTTAATAAAACATTTGGTTTTCACAATATTTTTCTACTTATTGGTTACTTATTACCATTCATTTTAATTGATTATTTTCTACCAAATTATCTAGAACAATACACCTTTATATCATTCAATTTAGTTATGGGATTAGTATGTTGGTTGACTTTGTTTTCAAATATAAAAAACAACTTAGGAGAATTATTGTTTAGTTCTCGTTGCATACAAATAAAACTTTATTTCACCATTCCATTAACATTCGTTTGTTTATGGGTAATTTATAAATATTCACTTGTTTTCTTTCAAGGAGAAGAATCAGCCTTTGTGTCAGAAATATTAGGAACGCAAATCAATCCCTATTTATATTCTATCTAATTAAGTATTTAGAGAGTTCGACCATGTTTTAAAATCGCTTTCATCAATGTGTTGTTTAAAATATTTGATTTGTTCTGAATAACTAAGATTTTTGATTTCCGTTGCTATTTTTTCTTGATTAGATTGTTTTAAATCTAAACAATCAAAGCCTTTTTGAATTGTTGTTCGTTTCATCAATACTCACTTCCAAAGGCGAGATAACTTAAGGTGGGCATTGCCCACCCTACAAGGTTTTGAAATTTTATAAATGTCCTAACCATAATGCGTAGTGCTATATTAACTAATAACCCCTGTAAACACCGCTTCAGCAGGACCTGTCATATATAGTCGGTTATCTTCTTGAGACCATTCAATGCTTAAACAACCTCCCGGTAACTCCACCGTACAAAGGCGATCGCAATTTCCGGTTAATACCCCTGCAACCACAGAAGCACAAGCACCGGTTCCACAAGCTAAAGTAATTCCTGCACCCCGTTCCCATACTCGCATTTTCACATAGTCAGGGCGAACTACCTCGATAAACTCCGTATTTGTGCGTTCAGGAAAGACTGAATGATGCTCAAACAAAGGACCAAGGGTTTCTAAAGGAATCTTAGCTACATCCTCCACAAAGGTAACACAGTGAGGATTACCCATACTCACACAAGTTACTAACCAAGACTGCCCCCCTACTTCTAAGGATTGGTTAATGACCTTTTCTTCTCCTTTGGTTAAAGTGGTAGGGATTTCTTTGGCCAATAAAAAAGGGTTGCCCATGTCCACTTTGACTTGTCCTTGAGCTTCTAAACTAGGGATAATCGTACCAGCTAAGGTTTGAATGCGGTAGGATTTTCCGATGGGTTCCATGCCTTCTAACTTAGCCAGAAAACGGGCTAAACAACGAATCCCGTTGCCACACATTTGCGGTTCTGAACCATCAGAATTAAAAATCCGCATGGTGTAATCATGATGATCATCTCCAGGTAAAGCAAAAATGATCCCATCGGCCCCAATCCCAAAATGGCGATCGCAGAGTTTAATCGCTTCTTCAGGGGATAATAAAGGAGTTGAACTGTGGCGATTGTCCACTAAAATAAAATCATTTCCCAGACCTTGATATTTGGTAAATTCCATAATAGCTTAAGCGAACGGTTATATAAATAATTATCAATTAACCCACAGACAAGAGCAAGCGATCAGTGATAATAACAATAACAGCAATTCAAACCACTAGAAATAATGACTGAATTTGATACAGGGTTGCCTAGTGTTCGACAAATTCAAAAGTATATCAAAGAGCAACAAAAAATTGTCATTCAACTAACCACCACAGAGACAATTACAGGTCAAGTGTTATGGCAAGATCCTCAATGTCTTTGTGTGACAGATGAGTCCAATCAATCTTTGTTAATTTGGCGACAGGCCCTTATCTATATTAAACCTGCTCCATAATCCGATGGGATTAGCACTTTTATTTTGTCTGTGAAAAGGCACAAACAATTGCCTTCCTTGAAACGTTTAGGCAAAAAATGGGTAATCTGAGAAAGTCCACTATTCCCAGACTGCTCAATTCACAAGCAACAAACAAACCTATGAGCATTCAAAAAATTGTCGAAAACGCACTCCAAGATGGTTATTTGACACCCATAATGGAGGAAGAGGTTGGACGAATCTGTGAGTCGGCCTCAGACTTGCCTACGGAAGAATATATGGCTTTAGATCGCCTTATGGGAGCTTTATTGGCAGGAGAAGTAAAAGCTACACCACGGAAACAGTTTATCAACGTTATGGAAGAATTAGTCTTAAGTGAAGCTATAACCCAAGTCGCCCAACAAGAGTCTAAAAAATCTTCTCAGCTTGATATTGGTGACATTGCTGCTTACGCCCTCAACCGTTTACCTCCCCTTTACGCTACGAGTCATGAGGGGGCTGACTATCAAAGACAACGGGCAAAAGAAGAACTACAAACTTTAATCACCCAACAAGTTACAGAAGGAATTCAACGCTATTTTGAATGTCCTACCATTCCCAACCGACGACCGATCGAGCAACAACAACGAAGCGATCTACTCGAAAGCATGACAGATATGCTTAAATCCTTAGCTCCTGATTAATAATCGGTCAGTATCAGAGGGTAAAGTGTTACTTTACCCTAATAACCAATTCTTTTTTAGTTCTTTTTCATAGCAGTGATATAAATTGAGCCATCTTTATATTTATCTAAGTCAGTTTCTCCTAGCAATCCCTCACGAAAGTCAACTTCCTTAATCTCTGAAAAACCAGCTTGTTTGATGAGAACAACCAAAAGGTCTGAATTATACATAAATTTATGTCCCCAATCATAAAATGATCGGTTAATTCCTAAAGTACTTCTGATATTATTTTCTGGGCTATTGGTTGGTTCTAATTTGATTTTTGCTAAGTCGGGAACAACAATTCTTAAACACCCATCTTTTTTAAGATAAGTAAAACAGTTTTTTAGTGCTTCTAAGGCTAGGTTAGGAGGAATATGTTCTAAAACATGGCTTAAGAAAATGCCATCAACCATATTGGTTAAATGATGATCGCAAGCTGTTACATTCATCACTAATTCATAGCCTAATTGATGGGAAAACACTTTAGGTAAATCTCTAACGCCTAATAATAAATCAGCCCTTAGATAGTCAGGATTACCAAAAGACCCTAAACTTCCTAAATTAATAATTACCTTTTTATTTTGAGTTTTCCATTGATTAATTCTCCGTTTATTATATCCCATTCTTTGAATCAAAACAGTTAAATTTAAACATAGCCAAGTTCTTACAACTTGTTTTAAACTAGAAGATAAGTTAGAAGGGGGGCTAATTTGATTGGCAATTTCGTGAAATTCTTTGAGTAAATTATCTGTGTTGTATTGAGTTAAATTAAGAGTTTTATTAGTCATATTCTTAAATTACAATTGTGAGAGCCATAGCACTTATCTATCATGAGACGTACAATAAGTAAATAAAACTTAATAAATCGAAATATTTAAACCCTGAGGAACCATTCTTTGAACTTATGCGTCAGGAATGCTAACGTGAGGAGAATTATGCGTTGGTAAACTTATGAGTCAAGCAATTACCGCACCTAAGCTACTTGGCCAATGGCAAAAGAAGCGAACAGTGTGCCCAGAAAAGCTCTCAAACTACGATTTGATTGTCTGGTGTCAGGAGGGATCTAAACCAGATCGTGTGGCGTTTGCCGAACTTCTAAACCGTTATCAATCCCATGTAGATAGAATCCTTTATCATTTAGCCCCTGATTGGCAAGATCGGGCTGATCTAGCACAAGAAGTTTGGATTCGCGTTTATCGCAATATCAAACGTCTCAATGATCCTGTTAAGTTTAGAGGTTGGTTGAGTCGGATTGCGACAAACTTGTTTTATGATGAATTACGTAAACGGAAGCGGGTAAGCCATCCTATTTCATTAGATGCCCCTCGTCGTGTGGATGATGGAGAAATAGAATGGGATATTGTTTCAGATTATCCGAGTCCTGATGACAATCTAGCCACTCGTGAATTTTATGATCGTCTCAAAGTGGCGATCGCTGATTTACCTGAAGCGTTTAGAACCACCATTGTTTTAAGAGAAATTGAAGGTCTAGCCTATGAAGAAATTGCAGAAATGACTGGGGTTTCTTTAGGTACGGTTAAATCCCGTATCGCTAGGGCTAGAGGTAAATTACAAACGGTTCTACAGAAATATATGGATTAGTTGGGACGATTATCGTCTCAATCATCATTCGTGAGGGGTGTCATGACCATGTTCTTATGAGCATTTGTCTCCGCAACCAAAGATCTCTAAAGATCTAGGAGAAGTTAATCATGATGTCTGATTTTGAACACAAGCAAGGGCTTTCGCCCACTGATTCAAGTGATATGGATAATCAGTTTGAGCGTTTTGAGTTGTTAAGTGCCTATATGGATGGGGAGTTGACAGCCCAAGAACGTAAGCAAGTTCAGGTGTGGCTTGATAGTGATCCGGAATTTCATCAGTTGTATAAGCAACTGTTAAGAATTCAGCGAGAGACTACCGCCCTTTCGGTGCCAAAAAGTTCTGTCTCTGTAGATGTTTTATCTCAAGGGGTTTTTGACACCATTGATCGACAAGATCGAAGTAAACGAGGTCTGATTGCCAGTGGCTTAGGGGTTGCTGCGGTTATTATTGGTTCTATTGCTCATGTTTCTTTGCAAGATGGGTTATTCCCCCGTTATGCCGAAAGGAATGGGGATCAAGAAGCCTTAACCATTGCGCTAAACCGTCCTGTAGTTGAAATTCCCCCCACGCTTCGTTAAAAAAAGCCATCAGCACTCAGCTTTTTAGAAGGGGATTTAGACCCCTTTTAAAATTAAGCAAGACCGACTCTTGGTTAAACGACTTTTGACACTCTCACCGCTAATTGCTAAGGCAATGTAGCGGGAGATTCTTGATTCACAGAAACCTGCTTTTTAATACAAGTATTAACGAGTCTTAAAGTCTCTCCACAAGCTTGAAATTCCGAATGCCCTTCGGTATTTGTTGACAATATTCTTAACCCTTCTTGCCTTAAATTTTTGGCTGCATTTTCATCTCTATGATACTGATAGCTGATAGGTGATAGCTTGTTAACCCAAAGCAGATGAACCGAGATCAGGGGGAACATCTTGCCAACGGCCGGGGCCAACGGCTCGAACCGCTTCTGTTAAACTGACATCCCCTGTATATAACGCCTTACCAATAATCATACCTGTCACGCCAATGGGTTCTAAAGCCAATAACCCTAACACATCACTCAAAGAACTGACTCCCCCAGAAGCAATAACAGGAATGTTGATGTGATGGGCTAATTCCCGTAACGCTTCACGGTTAGGACCTCGTAAAGTGCCGTCGCGGTGTATATCAGTGTAAATAATGGCACTCACCCCAAACTCTGCCATTTGTTGGGCTAAGTCTGTCGCTAAAACTTCCGAGGTTTCTAACCATCCTCTGGTGGCAACTTTGCCGTTACGAGCATCAATGCCTACGGCAATTTTACTCGGAAAAGCATGACAGAGTTCTTGCACCAAAGAAGGATTTTCCACCGCCACAGTACCAACGATGGTGCGATCAACCCCTAAATCGATGAGTTGGGCAATACTTTGGTGATCACGTAATCCCCCTCCTACTTGTACGGGAATGGAGATAGCCCTGACGATGGCTTCTATGGTATCAAGATTTATCGGGCGACCTTGTTTTGCCCCATCTAAGTCCACTAAATGCAAACGAGTTGCCCCTTCATCAGCCCATTGGCGGGCAACTTCTACGGGATTTTCGTTATAAACTTGGGATTGTTCATAGTCACCTTGATAGAGACGAACACAGCGTCCTTCAAGCAGATCAATCGCAGGGATAACATCCATGAAACGTATATTTTTTAGGGTTTTCTATTAGTTTAAGACTTTTTCGCTTTACTTACCACCTTTGGAAATGAAAAATGCTTCACCAAGGCTGTTGCCTTGGAGGGAACGGGGAACGGGGAATGGGCAATAGCGTTTTTCTGTTAGTAACATACATTAAATAAGGATAATAACTGCCTCCTGGTAGTCGAGATACTATCAAGGTCAGAGATAATCAACTTCCTTCTTGTTGTAATTTTTGTCCAATTCTAGGTTCAGTTCCTGCTAAAAGACGCATAATGTTAGTCCGATGACGGAAAATAACATACAGTCCGGCAATTACCCCAAATAAGCAATAGGGTAAAGGTTGATGTAACCCCAACATAAGAACATTGACAGCAATGACTCCCGTAATAGAACTCAAGGAGACAATACGAGATAGGCTTAACATAGCCAAAAAGCTGCCTAACGTACCTAAAGCGACAATGGGGTTAAGTACCAATAAAACTCCTAAACTAGAGGCCACAGATTTCCCTCCAGTAAAATTAAGAAAAATAGATTTACTGTGACCAAATACAGCAGCGATCGCCGCTAAAATCACTAACCAAGATTTCCACTCCAAAGGAATAATCTCAGTAGATTGGAAGAAAAACCATAATTTAACAAGGATAACCGCTAACATCGCTTTAGCTAAATCTGCGGTTAATACAAAAATAGCTGCTCGTTTGCCAACCGTTCGTAAAATGTTGGTGGCACCAGTAGAACCGGAACCGTGTTCACGGATATCAATTCCTTTGAGGGATAAAGCAGTCAGGTATCCTGTGGGAATAGAACCCAGTAGATAGCCGACAAAAATCAGTAATGTGCTAATGAAAAAAGCCATAAGTCATAAGTAAAATTCAAGGTGGTCAAAATTTTGGTTGTTTAATAGAGATAACTGCTCATTTGCTGTGGATCTGGAGCGAAAGCCAACCACAATGGAAATTGCAGCAACGAGAGGCTAATTTGTTCTTCTGCCTCATCGATAATAACGAGAGGTAAAAACTCATCCTCTACCAATCTTTCTGCTTTTTGAACCAAAGCATCTGGGGATTCAAATAACACCACTCCCCTTTCCGGTCCGAAATCACCACGAGAAATCCCTAAACAGTCTTGTAGTCCCCGTCGCCATTCTCCCAGTCTTTCTGGGGTATTGGCCAAAATGAGAAACCGAGTGCGATCACCGTGTAGTTCATTGAGTACAGAAATGACAGCAGAAGCCACTAGAATATTTTGTAAGCGACTTCCCATTGACTTAATTGTACCCCTTCCTCCTTGGGAGAAGAACCATTTTTGAACTCTTTCAGCGTGGATAGGTTCAAACGTTCGGCGTAGTTGCCAGGGGGGTCCATAGTAGTCAGGATTTCTGCGATACTGTTCTAGAATTTGCTGAATTTTACGAGTTTGTTCTGCAAATTCTTGAGGTGCAAATTGAACGGTTGACTGGCTCATTGAAGGAGGTGTTACTGGTTCTGAGGGTTGTTCCCAACTCTGTTGGGTTGGTAAATCTAACTGTTCAGCAGCAGCAGCGAGATCTTGCAAACTCCCAACCAGATAGTCTTTAAACCCCTGTACTCGAATCGCCAAGTCTTGGGAGATTCCTGCAAAGGTGGTTTTCATTTCCTCACGAATCCTATCCCGACGACGTTCTAGTTGTTCAACAGATATTTCTAGGGTTTGTTTTTTTTGCTGAAGTTCCTTTAGTCCTTCCATAACCATTTTTTCTAAAGTTTGCTCAACTGTCTGAGTTTTCTCTGACAGTTTTTTAGCTTTGCTTGCTTCTAAGGCTTCAATTTCAGCGACCAATCCCTGTTTCTGTTGTGTTAATAGGTCAACCTCTTGGCTAAGTTCCTTAATGGTTTTACCTAAATCCGTGGATTTAGGTAACTCATCAATAGCGGATACGTCCTTATCTGATGAGTCGACCGCTTGCTCTTTTTCTCCCTGTGTCTCGGAAAGGGTTAACGGTTCTAACCCTTCTGTTTCCTCAAAAGAATTGTTCTCTTGAAGGGTATCAGGGATGAGATCGGGGTTAGAAAATTGGGGAACGTCTGAGGTCATGGAATTAGAGTAAAGGACAGGGTTCAATATTTGAGATTCTGATTGAGTCAATAACAGGCTTCGGCGATAATATTTTTCAGATTTGTGTCATCTGTATTTTCATGGATGATTACCATTGAATGCACATTGTTTTGCGTTTTCTGTAATCACCTAATTTTTATCTGTTACCTGTCGCCTATTTTCTCGACCAAAGGGAGTTGACTTATTTAAAAGTCTACCGTTCCATCGGTGATCATTTCAACCTATTCAGTTCTATTCTATCAAGAGGACAGAATTGTTCCAAACAAGCATTGAGAGCTTGGGGATCAAAGATTATGGGTAAGAAATGAATGCTTTTCACTTCCTTAAAATAAAATAAAATTGGTATCGGTTGCCAAAATATTTTCCAATTTTGCCACTCACTGTAAGGAAAACTACGAATGCGCTGATCAGAACGATAAACATCTAATGCAGTTGGAGTGAATTGTAGGCGAATGGTAACGGTTTGCAGTAGAAGAAACAAACCGAATAAGGCCAAGGGAAGACTCACCCAAGGTTGGATCAATAAAGTGGCGATCGCAATAAGGATCAAGATAATAGGTATTTTATAGCTGGGGGCCAGTTCAATGCTTTGCTGGTTGACACTGGGAGGGGTTACAGAACTCATAGGACAGGTAGGAATCTGTAGTGATCTCAACGACTATAGTACAAGAAGAAAAGAGATGGATTTTGACAAATTAGCTCCCAGGATAACACTAATTTGCCCTGGTTAACCAATTCCTTCTGAGAAATCCTTGCTAATACTGGTTTCGGCTCTAGTATAAACATAAGTAGCTGGCTCTTTGAGAGTTTTAGTCATGAATTTTTTTTCAGCACGCTCCCATAAATCGGTATCTTCTCCATAGGCAATATTATTAAATCCCTCTAACTCAAAAAAAACCTTTCTTTTCCCGAAAAAGGTCGGGCCTAAAACACAATCTTGAATATTAATTAATTTAGCAGGTTGGTAATAATCAGCTACCCATACTTGTTCTTCTGTTATGAATCCTCCTTGAATTAAATCAACATCGGTATAATTTTTCATATATTCTATACGGGATTGTAAATGATTCTTTTTGTATTGGTCATCACTGTCAATGAAGGTTATGTATCTGCCAAAGGATGTTTGAATTCCTGCATTTTTAGAAAATGCTAGTTTGCAGTTTTGATGTTTTAAATAGCGAATTTTTGGATTTTTTTCTAAATAAGAATTAACAATTTCAAAGGTATTGTCTTGACTTCCATCATCAACAATAATAAATTCCCAATCTTCATAGGTTTGATTGATAACACTTTCAATACATTGACTTAAATAGTTGGCACGGTTATAAGTACAAAGAATGACAGATATTTCAGGGGTTAATGAAAATTTAATAGGACTCATCTTTGTTAGTGGTAATTATCTATGATATTGATTCAATTTTAACATCTTTCAAGTCAATAATCTTTCTCACCTTTCTATGATTTTTGGTCATTTAATTTACTTATTTTTCTGCTACAATGCAAGTTGCAACAGGATAATCAGGGTGAAAATTATTCAATTCTTCTTCGGATAATTCTTCGGCTGCAATGCCATGATAACTCGCAATTACAGTCATGGGATTACCATAAACATAAAGCTGTTGTTGAGCAAAGTTTCTAAATAAAAACTTCATTCCATCGGGTAAAGGCCGCCAATAATCTACAGGAGTTGCATGAACCCTAATTCCATTGGGTACCATTGCAAAACATTTCCCCCCTTTTTTTAACCACTTATGAATATTTTCTACCGCTATCCAAGGAGCATAACAATGTTCAAGAACATTAAAAATAATCACTGAATCTAATGATTCTGGTTCAATAATGGATGGGTTATGAACATCCCCTACAATATCCACACCAACCCCTGCTTCTAGATTCAGAATTTGATAAGAATCACCTTGGTTTATCTCATAAAAATCTTTATCTTTGGCAGTGCCACCCACTTCTAAAATTTTACCACTTATTTGCTCTTGAATTTCTTGGATAAATTGTCTGAGATAATAGCGGTCAACCGGGTTTCCCCTAGTTAATCCAAAGGCTTGACAAATGGGGGCTTGTCTGCTTAAGTCTCCCCAATTAAGTGAGGTTTTACTAGGGGATAATAACCCCATAGTTTCCAGAGTCTTGAAAATTGTTGTAAATGCTTCTAAACTATTAACTTTATGCAGATCATCTTCTAGTTTTTTATCATCCCAGAAATGGAGCAAAATTTGATGAGTTTTTTGGCTTAATGAACCCAGTTCAGATTGTGTTTTCTTTTCAATGAAGCTACGAAATCCTTCACCCAAAAGTGTGAAATTGTCTTGAGATAAAAATATTAATAAATTCTCGTCGTTTTCGATTAATTTTTGATGCTTATTTTTTGCTTCAATGACTTCTTGGGCAATAGGTTCTAATTTTTTTTGTTGAAATATGTGATAAGCGGTTTCTAGGGAATGTTCTTCAATAAATATTTCTAGAATGAGGAGCCAAGATTTAGAAACAATCATTTTTGCTTTTTTTTGACTCCAAGCAAAAATACTATATACTTGGGAATCTTGTACTTGCAAAAAAGCATTGGTTGTATATTTTTTCATAGAATTAATTATTGACCAACTTACCTATTATACTAGATCTGCTTTGGACAGTAGAGAATCATCTTGAAAAGCAAGGGAAGCAGAGGGAGAAAGAATATTACTCTATGATAATAGGGATCAATCATGGGGTGTGACGTTGGGTTTCGTCCCTTAACCCAACCTACTAGCGCGTCTAGCTAGCAACGATCTAATCAACGTAGAGATCGGCCTAACGGCTAAGGCTATTGCCCCCGATATTAACATTATTCTGCGATCGCAAGATCCCCAGTTTGGTTACTCTGTGCAAGAGGTGTTTGAGTT
>JASJDW010000076.1 GCA_030064955.1 Crocosphaera sp. | reverse complement strand
CCAAACTAAAAGACTTTTCTCGGTTTTTTCGTATCACTTAATAAAAGTGCGAAATGTGCGATAAAAAGTCGTTTCTGTACTCCCCATCATGACAGAGGAAACAAAGGCACTGTAGGAATTGGGGTCTTGCTCTATGGCTTCACTCATCAAACCAAAAGCCCCACTCCCAGATAAAGGACGTAACAAAGCCATGGGTAACACATCAGCAGGAAGGCCAAACCACTCTGTATAGGGACTTAAAAAGAGGGTGATGCTATCCATAGCTCCTGATGCGCGAAACATAGCAATAGCGACTAAAATCGTCACTAAAAAAGGGATAATACGAATAGCAATGTCAAACCCTTGTTTAGCTCCTTCAGTAACAGCTTCATAGACTTTCACTCCTCGTCCCACTCCATAGACAATAATCAAAAGCATTAACCCTGGAAGCAACCAATGGGCAAGAAAATCGGAACGGATAAATACCCAGTAATTCTCACTATTAAATCCCTGATAAAGAAACCCTCCCAGAAATGCCCCCACAAATTCCCAAGGCAGCAATCGAGATAATAAACCAGGATAATAGAGTAAATGGTCAAAATTTGGGGTTTCTGACCTATCCGAACCATTATCTCTCTCCATTGCTTCTATTTCTCTTTGTGTTTCCCTTTCGCCTCTTAAAGTCATTGCTTCTGGCACAGATGATTGTGACAATGATTGAGCATAATCTTTATCCTGAGAACCTAACCAAGCTGCAACAGAGACTCCGACAAAGGTTGAAACAGTTGTCGCTGCCAAGGTAGGAAGCCAAATAGCAGCCGGAAGGTTACTCCCGGCTGCTGCTCTTACACCAATCACCGTCAAAGGAAATAGGGTGACACTCGAGGTATTAATGGCCAAAAATAAACACATGGCATTAGTCGCTGTTCCTTCCAAGGGATTTAGCTTATTGAGTTCACTCATGGCCTTCAAACCAAAAGGAGTGGCTGCATTTCCCAGTCCCAACATATTAGCTGAGATATTCAATAACATCGCCCCCATCGCTGGATGATTCGGAGGAACATCAGGAAATAATCGAAAACCACACTGATTGCACTGGCTTTTCCACTTTGATGAGGCAAAAATGACATTTATTAATTGTGATCCTTTCCTGTTATAGATAGACTGATGAGTTTCTCAATTTAATAACTGTACGTTCTTGTACTCTAAATGGTCAAGAATATATTATTTTTCTCTACCTATCCATCAGACTTAAAAGTTAAGCCGACAGATGAAGTTACAAAGGGACAAATCATCAGCGATCGCCCTAGGAAGTGCCGTCAACGAAGTTCCAGTTAAATTATTACTCAAGCAACCCATAAATGTTGATTGTTTGATCTGCATTATAACTAACCAGCCACTCCCGATTGGAACTCAGACAAATAGCTTGAATCGGTGATGTATTTCCTGGCAAAGTAATTCTTATCACACACCATTAATTTTTGAAAACTAATACAAGATTACTTTAGTGTTGTCGATCCATCAACGGATAA
Organism: Crocosphaera sp.; assembly: GCA_030064955.1. GTDB lineage: Bacteria > Cyanobacteriota > Cyanobacteriia > Cyanobacteriales > Microcystaceae > Crocosphaera. Next base: position 17,361 of record JASJDW010000076.1, on the reverse strand, counting down.
TTTACAGGTGGAAATCAATTATATTGGTCACTTCATTATTAACTGTTAATCAATCAGTTGACGTAATTAGCAGGTTTGATTAGACAGATAAATACCAATGATAATTCCCAGTAAAACAGCTAAATAAAGTTGACCAAGCATCCCCAAAAGCGCAGCAGCCGAACGAGCTAATGGTGTGACTGGTATAATATCCCCATAACCAACTGAAGCTATTGTTATTTGAGAAAAGTAAATAAAAATATCGGGGCGTACAATCGCCTCTGGTGGTAACTTAAAAGAACCAGGAGCTAAAAATTCAATTAAATGAAATAACATCCCCCAAGCGATCGCTAATGTAAAATAACCAGAAATTGCTCCTAAAATCGTATCTATAGTGATCTGCTTACTTTTCTTGATTAAGATTAAAACACAACCCGTTATCAAAATATAAAAGCTGAGAATTCCTAAATTCCAACTAAATTTAATCAACCAACTTTCTCTAAATATAAATAGGAGAACAGTTAAGATAATATTAATGCACCCTATGGTTCCTCCAATGAATAATAGTATTTGATTAAATTTGATAAGATTAATACCAGCTATTAAAGCCAAGATAATTACGATATGTAGGAAAATAATTCCCAGGTTACTATGAAGAAAAATCGGATAAATTGTTGACAATAATAAGGTAGAAACAAAAAAAGGAAAAAAATAACCTTTTAACTGTAAGACTTTCTTGAATCTTTTTGACATAACTTTTTAGGGATTCAAAGATTAAGGAGATTAACAGTCTTTTGGTTCTCATGATTTTTAGAGTTAATCAATATATAATAATAAGCCAGCATTAACTATTCACCTCAAGAAGTAATGGGATTTGGCTCTAATTGCAAGATCAATTCCTTCTTCATCCATGTTATCTCACTCACCAACGTTTGCACCTGTTCCACCAATTCTCCTACCAACATAAGGCACTTAAGGTTAGGCTCAACAGCAAACTTGTCGTTATAGGCAAATAAAGGGTAAATTTTCTTCTGGCGAGCCAAATATCACCTGGGAGACGACCTAGCCTCCCAGCACCAAGCCAGAGCATTCCTCCTAGCAAGAGGATGCCAGTCCCCATTCTAAAGAAGATTTTTCCTAATTCTCTTAACATTGTCAATCCTCCTGGGATTATTCCCTAATAACTACTGAAAACTTGTTGCACTTTCTCTTACTTTTGATTGTTAATGCAGGTTATTAAAGATTAGCTCAGTCAAAACTTAACTTTCTAGCTCAGTTAAAGGGTTTTGCCAGTAAAGTAAACCCCACATTTTTGTGAGTGAATCGGATAATTTTTGGGCGGAAAACTGATTGAGTCTTAACCAATCTTCCCAGAGTCGGTTTCCAGATGAGTCTCTTGATTGTTTACTTGTGGTTAATAATAAAGTTCCTGGTGGGTTGCTAGGCCCAATTAAAGGATTTTTATCAAAGGACAGAGAGGCAAAATTCTGGGTGACATCAGGAGAAATGACCTGGGAAAAGTCTGAAGCGAGGGGTAAATCCCAAGGATTGGGAGTTAAATGACTTTGAGAAGAAGTCTGATTAGTCAGATGATTATTTTTCATTTTAGCCTCCTTCTAATTATATTTTAAAAAGTAGCCTCCACCTCTATCCTACTGAAATATCTTTATCAACTATTGCTCATTGTTTCCCATGACAAAAATCTTAACCTCACTCATTCTCCATATACTTGTAATGATGAAACTTGATCTAGTCTGCTCAATGCTCAAATTGCTACAATAAAATCAAGAAGTTCTTTCTCGCGCTTAGAGTGAATAATTGGAGGGAAGAACTATGACTGAAAAACTGTATTTAATGATTTCAGGTGTAATCTTTGCCTTGATTGGACTGTTCCACTTGCTGAGAATCATATTTCAATGGCCAGCAATGGTAGGAGCATGGACAGTTCCGTTTGTTATCTCTTTAGGAGCCATTATGGTAGCAGGGATTTTGACTGTCTGGGCATTTCGTTTGTCTAGGACAGTGGCTTAAAGTTGTCCCTTAGAGACAAGCTCGAAAATCTCCCAGGCTCAATATTCCTTTTCCCTTGAAAAAAGGACGGCAAGTGTATGCGTTTACTCGTCCTGGAGATGAGGAGGGACAGGACTTTGCTCGTTCCCTCGGAGCCGTGTGGGCTGGTGGGTCAGAGCAACCCCCTCCAGACAGTCTTGATGGAGCGATTATTTTTGCCCCTGTTGGGGAGTTAGTTCCCCTGGCCTTGAAAGCGGTTGCCCCTGGGGGTGTGGTCGTTTGCGCTGGCATCCACATGAGTGATATTCCTTCGTTTCCTTACAAAATTTTGTGGCAAGAACGGGTTTTACGCTCTGTTGCCAATCTGACTCGCCTTGACGGAGAAGAATTTTTAGCTTTAGCCAGACAAATTCCCATTCAAACACAGGTGTCTTCCTTTCCCCTTACACAAGCCAATGTTGCCTTAGACTGTTTACGACACGGAAAGATAAAAGGAGCAGCCGTCTTAGTTCCATGAAATTTAGACAATCACTGGATTTGATGTCGTCAATAATAGTTTTTCTTGATTTATATCTCAAAGCGTCCAAAGCTCCCCCTAATACCCTAACAGGACTCTCTTTGGATGAACGAGATTCTCAGATTATTGAACAATTAATGCCGTTTTTTGGCTGGATCTATCAAGATTATTTTCGTGTGCAAACCGATGGATGGGAACACATCCCCAAAACTGGAAAAGTTCTCTTGATTGGTTCTCCCGATTTACTTGGGTTGGCCTTGGGGCGTAGCCATCGGTCCGTTGCCCAATATTCCTTTTCCTCTGAAATTACATACTCGTGTCTGTCCACCGATTATCTTTGAACGATACGGCCAGTCCGCTTCCCATGATCGAGAGTACGTTCAACAATGCTACCGCCAAGTGATTGATAGGATGCAGCAGGAACTGGAGCAATTAGTTCTTGAGGAGGATGGCTCTTGTCTCAGACTTTAACCTCGGCCTCTCCTAAACATAAGGCTTGTGCTACTGTCTGTTGAACCGTGGGATCATTCATCATAAAGGTATGCCAGACCGGTAATTGAATAACATCGTCAAGCTCAGATAATAAGGTTTCACTCACAGCCACAATCCCATCGTTGAGTTCATTTCCAAAAGGACTCCATACTCCAGTCGGCCCTAATGTTCCTGCTATGATGGTGTAGGGAGATGTCAAACTTGGCAAAGACTTAAAGAAAGCAGGATTAGTTAAGTTAAATCCACAGTGACCAGTCCACCATCGAAACGGTAGCAGCTTCCAAGCAATGGGAGCTAAACGAGGTAGCTGGTTTGGAGTTCCTAGCATAACAATATGCTCAGGCAAAGCAATAGAACCTTGAGCTAATACCGCTCGTATTAATAATCCACCTAGAGAATGGGCAACAATTCCATAAGGTTCAGATTGAGCGATGGCCTGACAATGTACATAGAGGCGTTCAACAATACTGTCAAAAGTTTCCGCAAAGGCAAGATAAGCAAACTGTTCAGTTTTTGCTCCTTTTTGTTGTAAGTAAGACTCAAGACCCACTAGAGATAAGGGAGTTCGACTAAGACCATGAATCAGTAATATTTTCATCTAATAAATCTTAAAAAAAACACTTCATTATACTCGGAGCGGATAATACTTCTCTTTTACTATTGTAGTGAGCCACTGTTGGTTTTGGCCTTAACAGGATAAATCCATCAAAAGAGTGGATGGCTGAATCAGTTATGCCTCGTCTGCGTATGTGATCTTCAACCATTTGTTGACGTTGAGTGTTCCAAATGTTGTTCAACAAATTTTGATTGGGCTTTGTTTCATTCACTAAAACGTCTATAGCTTCCCAAACCTAACTACCACTTTGATTCTAACTCTAATTTCTTTTCTGATGAGAGATAATTAGGAAAAACTTGGGTAAAATTTTATGTAAATTTGGGAAGAGTTTGACATTTAAGCCCATTAATTGAGTCATAATACAAGTGTAGATAATAATTGGCTTAGGCTCTATTCATCCCCAGATGAGTCGAGGAAATTGTCATTAATATTGGGGAGGATTTCTCCATGAACAACTTTGAACTTAGATGTTATCGAGAAACGTATAAAAATCCCCACTATTGGGAAGGGAAAAGATTTGGAAATGAGTTATTACGTCATCAAAATTGGCAAGAATGTCGTCAAGTAACTGACCAGTTTTATGATGAATTAATCAGCCGTGGTTACTTAGTCTTACGAGACTCTTCGGATTAAGTGAAGGTTCTTTTAAAGTCCATTGAGTAGTTGTTAAAAGTTCATTGATCTCGTATGATCTGGCTGTTTCTCAAAGGACTTGAGCTATGGCTACCACTCCCCATGATGAAGACAGAGAACAGCGTATAAGCAGCCGAATCATCGTCGACGCTTACAACCCGAATGGGAAGCACTGATGAAACTACCATAGAAGCAGTAAATGATTGGAAATGTTGGGTCGAAAGAGGTTATGAATTTAGTGAGGGGGAAGAAGATGACTTTTTCTAACTCTAATAATCACAGCAATTTCTAATATTAAGTCGATGAAATTAGCACAGTTATCTCAAACCACCATTTCAAAAATCAAAACTGTTCGTTGGGATCGAATTATCGAGAAGCATGAAGGCCCTGAAGATTGGGAGTCGGTTTTTCGATACTCTTCCTCGGAATTTATGGAGATTGAAGGGCGTTGGGTATTGCTCCCAGTCGAAACTTCAAGTCATGCCAACATCACCATTTTACGAAGCATTTGGAGTGCTGATGGTAACTCGGTTACTATCTTTCTCAAAGATACCACTTATGATGATGATCCCTTCTTTTCGGGTTTTTTAGCTGTGTGTGACCGGTTGGTGGGAGAAGACTTTTATCTAGCGGTGGTTTACCACGAGTGGTTTGTTATTGACAACGTATTAACAGCGAAAACTAAAACAGAACTCTAGTATTAAAATACAGATAGACTAGAATCATTGCTAGAAAGATCCTCAAAGTATGGAGCCGTTAACCCCCGCCCAGAAAGAACTCTATGATTGGCTAGTTCAATTTATCAACCAAAATCATTACTCACCGTCGATTCGAGAGATGATGAGAGCGATGGCATTGAGATCGCCTGCCCCTGTTCAAGCTCGTTTGGAAAGGTTGCGTAACAAAGGCTACGTCACATGGATCGATGGGAAAGCACGAACTATCAAACCCCTACAAGTGAAAAAGCCAGGTCTTGTTATCAAAGGGTCTATAGCTGCTGGTGGTTTAGTCGAACCCTTCACGGATGAGCAAACAACCCTCGAACTTCCCCACATCCATGATAGTGATAGCTACTATGCTTTACGAATCCAAGGGGATAGTTTAGTTGAGAGCGCGATCTCGAAGAGATCCGCTTCGCGGTGCGCCCATGAAGACACAGTAATTATCCGTCGCCTAACCCCAGAAGAAACGGTGAGAAACGGGGAAATAGTCGCAGTAAAAGTGGAAGGTTATGGTGTTATTATCAGACAGTATACATTAGATTTTTCTGAAGTCACTTTGACATCTTTCGATAAAGAAAATTCATTGAAAGTTCCCAGAACCACTGTAGAAATACAAGGGGTTGTTGTGGGAATATGGAGAAATAATTAGTTAGGTTTTATGGTATGATTGAAGTAAATTTAAGGTGACTTGATAATGACAAGTATGGTTGGGATAAACAGAGGGAGTTAGTTGGTGAACAAGAAGATTTAACTGAAGATTACCTGGATTCTTTGATAGTATTTGAATAAACTTATGCTTGAATTGGTCGGAGGAAGAATGGTGAGACGCAAGAAAGGTTCTGGTTGGAAACACCCCAAAACGGGGGAATGGTGGGCATCAAAGAAGGACTACCATAAATACTGGGCTAAATACATAAAGCCAAAGTCTAAAAAGCAAAGAGAAAAAGAGGAGCAAGACCAAAAACATTTGCTTTAGGGACAGTAGAAGGGACAAAAAGTCTGGCTGTTCTTTTAGCACCTTCGTTAAAGAAAGAACTCTTAATAAAATGATTACCGAGACTCTTGCTATAAATCCGGTGACTGTTTTGCTAAAAATTTGATGATATAAATGGACAGTAAATGGAGAAATAATGACTTTTTTAAAGACAAATCCGTGGCTTATTCCTAATGTATTGAGTAGTATTTTAAGTTTATTATTATTATACTATTGGTTGTTTATTTTTTTACAGTATAGAGCTTTTGAAGGGGATTCGGGTAATTATTCATCACGGACTCAACTATTACAAATAGCTAGTACGTTTGCTATTATTGGCGGAATACTGATTGGCTTGATTATTACTGGATTACAATTAGTATTAATGTTAGCTTATATTGATTCTATTATCAAATTACTCTTGATTAATATTTCTATTTTTATTGTTTTACTTTTCATTCTATATGGTTTAATTATCTTCAACCTAAAAACTGAAGAATAAACAATAATGAATTAATTCATGGTCAAGTTTTTTAGCTAATCACTTTATTGTTCTTAATCTTTTCAATGTATTTTTGTCTTTGCTGCGGATATCAAACCTTATATGAAAAACCCCCAGGTACATATTTTGTGTGTCCGATTTGTTTTTGGACTGATGTTGATCTAGATTCTTGGACAAGATTTGAACTGCGTAAAGCTCAATTAAATTATGTTCATCAAGGGGCTAGTAATAAAGAGTGGCTTGCACAAGTGCGTCCTCCCACAAAACAAGATTATCGTCATCCTCAGTGGAAATTACTTGATACAAAAATCAGAGAAGATGGAACAAAAGTGAAAAATCTAATCATAACAGCTTTTAACGATGTTCATCGAGAAGATGGAATTTCTCTACATGAATCTGATCTCACTATGTACATTATTAATTATAACGGCCCGCCTTCTTTCTTTCGCTACGATAGCTCATGTCATAGACAATTGTTAGCCGACGCTAGGGCTAAGGATGTTGAGACCCATTGGAAAGACATTCCGACTCAAACTTTAGAAAAGTTTATATTTCTTTCTTCTTTATCTCATTATTTAGATAAAAAAGGATGGAAATATTATCTGCCAGCTTATCTAGTTTGGTCACTGAATAAATATATCTATAATCGTTGGCATAATGAGTGTTTCATTGACGTAGTTAACAGTTTTATTTTAAAAGATACTCATTATCCTTTGAACTATGAAATAGAAGACTTTGAGTTTTTTTCTAGAGATGAATATTTAGCTATACTTTCCTCAGAACAATTGTCAGCTATTTGTCAGTTTTTACATTTTGGATTGACTTATGAGTGGATTGATGAAGTATATAAAAAAAATATAAAAAACTTTATTCAAGATTATTGTCCGACGATATAACAACAAAATCTATGTTCCCGACTTGGAAGAAAGATTTTACCATTTTTCTGCGTAGGGACGTAAATCTAACTCAAAAGTCCAAGCGGAAGAGGGTTGTTGGGTTAAAAAGAAAACAGACGAGGCAATATCATCCGAGAGCATAAAGAAGTTGTCAGATTTATCGGGCATAGCTTGACGGGTGCGTGTAGAATTGATAACCCCATCAACAATAACATAGGAAACATGAATCTTTTCTGGGTCTAAATATCGAGCTAGAGATTGAGCTAAACTACGTTGGGCTGCTTTAGCAGAAGCAAAAGGCACAAAGTTAGCTCCACCTTTAAGGGACGCAGTGGCACCGATAATGACAATGTTGCCCCCTTGAAGTTTTCTCATCTGAGGAATGACTTGTTGAGAAGCAACTAATAAGCCACGAGCATTGACTTCCCAGGCTCGTTGGAAGGACTCAACAGTAGTTTGCTCAATGTTGGCAAAAGCACCAGCCCCTGCATTGTAAATCAGAACAGAGATGGTTCCTAGTTCTTTGGAGATACGGGTAAATACTTCTGTGGCCATCTCAACATCAGTTACATCGTATTGATAGCCATGAGAGTCACTAATTTCAGTTTCTAATTGCTTTAAATACTCAAGATTTCTGGCTAACATAGCCACACGATAGCCTTGTTGGGAAAATTTACGAGAAAAAGCAACTCCATTGCCAGGACCAACACCAACAATCACACAGACAGGCTTGTTCATAATTGAGAGGGTGACAATAAATATGAGGCCAACATAGATACTAAAATCCTATCATTGTTTAGTGTGGGTTCGACTCTAACCATTGACGAGATCTCATTTATAGCCAAAAGAGGCGATCGTTGAATGACCGAATTAGGCGATCGCTCTTTAGTAGTAGATCGGTTTCTCGATCCATCAAGGGATAATTGGTAGGTGGAGGGACTAAATCTTAGGGGATTGAAGCAGAGTCAAGGTTAAAATCCACCAAGGAATTTTTAGGTCAGGAATGAGCCAATTATAGTGGAATGCCGCTAAGTTATGAATGGAACCCTTGCCCTGTCAGCCTTTTAGGGATTAGGAATTGGGAGTTGGGTATGGGTGCTGAAAGTTTCCAAGGGAATAAGTCGGCTTCTCAGTTAAAAGAATACTATGCCAATCCCTAATCCCCGATCCCCAAAACCCAGTCTCCAGCAGATGTGGGCGGATAACTTAGCGGCATTCAATTATAGTGCTTTAACACAGGGATAGCTGAAGGAAGAATAAAGCGTAGAGACCGTAAAGAAACACAAGGGGGGTCATTGTCATCAATGATCTGATATTTTTGGGCTAATTCAGCCACAATCTGGACTTTTCCTGTCTTGTTCATCAGTGAAGGCTCTTTAGCAAGGGCTGCAATCACTCTTCCTGTAAGTAAGGGTTTTTCCCAATTATAGGAATCACTGATGGTTCGGCTCTGAGTACCTTCTAAGGTATTCATCTGGTCAAAGAAGCCTAACATATTTTCTGTTTCGACGATCCCTGGCCAAATGGATAATGAAGCGATATTATGAGATTTGAGTTCCACGGCCATATCCGCTGCGAGGCGATCGCAAGCCGTTTTTCCTACACCATAAGCAGCACCAAAAATATAGGATAGTCCACCCCAAGAAGAAATAGTACAAATGAGTCCCTGTTGACGCTGACTCATTAAACGGGCAGCATAGATACTGGCCACATAATGACTACGAAGCCCGACATTATTAATAGCATCCCAAAGACTCGGCTCCTGTTTCCAGAATGGAGTTCCATAGCCATTAGCAATGGCTTTAACCCCTGAGAAAACGTTATTGACTAACAAATCAAGTTGTCCATTTTGTTCTGTTTTGATCCGTTCAAATAGTAGGCGGACTTGTTGATCATCGTTGTGATCCACTTGAACCGCAATGCAGACCCCTCCTGCTTTTTCTACCTCTTGTTTTGTCTGTGAGAGGGTTCCCCCAATAGTTCCATCGGCAAGATCCGAACTGTTTAAAGTCCGACCTGTAATATAAACTGTTGCCCCCGCTTCTCCTAAACCAATGGCGATCCCTTTTCCTAAACCCCGTGTTGCTCCGGTCACCACTGTTATTTTCCCTTGAAGATTGTTATTCATAATTAATTATTATTTTAAACACACTAACTTCTTTGTCTAGGTTTTGCACGCAGACGTTTACTTTCTTCGACCATCCGTGTTCCCAATCTATTATTAGGGTTAACAGTTCCAGTTAAATAGTGAGTTGCCGGATAATGAGCAATAAGAACCGTGCGAGAACTTTCTTGGTTGTCATGGAGGGGTTGTGCTGGTTCGACATGGTGAAATACTTCGTTATCGTGCCAGAGCATCCCTTCTCCTTGTTTTAAAATAAAAGGATTAAGAACAGGTTTTTCTCCCTCCAAATCGAGATAAACAGCATTTTTGGCTCCTCTAATATTATTACGTTCTAAGCAAACTAAAATAGCACGCTCTGCTCCGTCAGAGTGAATCCCCTGTCCCGTTAAGCATTGACCAGCATTATCTATGGTAATATGGCTTTTTTGTACCTGAACTAAAATGGGTTCGTTATCAGGAAGATTATAAGTTGATTTCAAAGTATTTAGCACTTTTTTTGTAGCGTTACTGGCTAAAAAGTTTTCAGACAATTCTTGATAGTATCGTTTATAACCCCCAGAAAAATCATTGTATTGTTCAGGCTGAAGGAAATAGTTGGCTCTAATTTGGAACCACTGTCCCTTAAAACAAATAACATAAGCAATATTTTTAGTTCGTGGGGTAAAATAATTGGAGCTAGGATCTGAACCTAATTGACCACAGGATAAAATTAATTCTGCTGCTTGTGCCTCATTTAATAATGGCATGGTGAAAGCCAAAGTATTTTTGATAGTTTGATTAGGAGTGATAGATTTCGGCTCAGTAGTCATAGCGGAGCAATTTAGCATTGAACTATCCTGATCTCGATTAATTAATTTCTATGATTACGAGAAATCTTGAGAAACAGCTAAACAAACATTGAAACAGACATGAATTATTCCTTAAGTTTTCTGAAAAAATTATGAATGATTCTCATCAAACAAATCTCAAAACCTAATTAATGGGATTTGGCTCTAATTGTAAGACAAATTCTCTTTTAATCCACACCAACTCCTCTACCAAAGTTTGCACCTTCTCCACTAAATCCGTCACCAACGTCGTTAGTGCAGCTTGCTTCGTTTGCCGTTTCTTGGGTTGTGCTACACTAACCTCTTGGTCTAGGCTTTGCAGCTTCCTCTCCAATCGCTGGATTTCGTTACGACGTGCGATCGCGTCTTGCATTTCTTTGTAAGCTTCACTATCAGCAGTTCCCAAATATTTAACCATTTTGCCTTTAACTTGGCTTTTGCTAGGATTATCAGCGTCATTCCCCTTATAAATCCTGACAGCCTTCACTAAACGGTAATAGGTGTATTTTTTACCGTTTTTGTTGATGTGGGTGTAACCAATCCAAGTGTTGGGTTGAGCTACAGTCCCCGATGCTCGGATTTGCGCTATGCGAGCTTTGATCGCTAGTTCAGGTGGCATGAATTGTTTTAGTGAAGTTTGCGGTCTTGATTGTAATTCTTCACTAACCCAAAAGTCAAGGGGAAAGGCTCTGTAGAATCGCAATGCCTATGAATTGGAGGGATTAGTGAAGGAGTCTGGAGGGAAAATCAGCACTAATGAGTAAAGAGCGATCACTTTTCTAGAAAGGGGTTTTAAGGATAGCACGCATCTGCCCGCCTGGGCTATTCATGCAACAAAGCCACTTTTTCTTACTTAATTATTTAGAAGTCTCTTATTCAGAAGTTTTAGGACTAAGAATAATTAATTGATCTCCGCCCTCACTTTCATAAATCATGAGAACAGGGGGACGTGAATTTCGAGAACTATTTGAAGGAAGCGCAGGAAAAATGTAAAAGTAACCATCTAGATCGATCAACAAACGCCAAACCCTAGAACTTTTGAGATCGCTAAGCTCTTTACCAAAAAGATCAATATATCGATCTCTATCGCCAATAATACGAAAATCTGAAGGATTAGACAAAGAATTATCAGGTAAGCGTCCGAATCTCAATGCGTCTTTAGGTGTAATAATAGTAACAACAGGCAAAGTAGAGGTTTCATTAACAATATCTTTCCAAGCATCTTTTTCAGCTTGCCATTGTGCTAACCAAAACAAAACCGCCAAAATCCATAAAACAACGATAATTTCACGATTGAGAGAACGAAGAAATTTAATGGTATTGAATTGGGTAGAGCTAAAATCAGCAAAGGAAATTATCCGTTGTGCTGTCCATGCTCCCGTTCTTCTAGTGGTATAGCGAGTTAGACGAGATTGGATTTTATTGAGAATGTATTTGACAGAATCAAAAATAAAGTGTTCAATAAACCATAAAGAAAAATGAATAAAAATAGGCGTTAAGATAGCAGCAACAATAGTTCTAAAGATAGTTAGATTACTCCCAAAGAGTGCTTGAAAAGCAGCAATGTAAAACGATTCTATGGGTAAATTCAAAGTAGTAACTTCTACTTCAAAAAAACTGTAGTAAGTCCAGCGATATGTCCAGCCTGTGAAATAAAGCCCTGCTCCTAGCAATATTGCCAAGCTCACTAATTTTCCTAAAAGATTAGGTTCATTATTATTTTGCGAATTAGAAACCATAAACATTCTCCCAGCATCTTTTATAATTAATACTAGGGACTTTTAAGGTTCTACCTCTTACCAAATTTATTCTATTGCTGCTAACCATGAGAAAATTTTTCATAACTGGCTTAACTTTTCTAGTCTCACTGATTGAATTTGGAGGATACAGCCAAACTGTTGCTAATGAGCAGATACAAGCACCAAAGGTTGAAATGGAACAATTGTTGGTGGTAGGATTACGGGAGTCAGTAACTGTTTGGCTCAAATCAGGAAGCTCTTTAACTGGTCGGTTGGCAGGTTTTAATCAACAAGAGTTAATAATTTCTGATAAAGACTTTTTTGAATCTATACCCTTGAATAAAATCAATCGATTAGAGTTTTCTGGAGATGTGTACACTATTGACTCCGATGGAAGACGCAGAAGAATTAGAGGAGAAGATAACAACACAGAAGAAACAGAAATTTGGCAAGGGCTTCCTTTGACTGCTTTTCAAGTGCAGAGTTCTTCTAATGATGGAAAGCTTAACATAGAAACTATTTTTAGTGAGCAAGAGATAGAAGAAATAAAATCAATTGCTATTGACAGTTTATATGTAGTTGACGAAATAGAATTTGATTCATCAGGGCAAAAAATGACAATAAAAACTATTGTAGTAGATCGTTAAAAACAATAAAAATGCTTATTGCATATTCTACTATGGCTAATACATAAGTCATATTTTATTAACCTCTTAGGGCACATTCATTATAGCAAAATAATATTATGAAAAGAATATTATCTTTGTTGTTAGCTTGCCACATACACACAACATCTATAGCTATGCCGTTAATGGCTCAAACAAGTTTGGCACCAATGGAAATCTTTGAAACAGAAATCGAAGAACTTTTCAATCAAGCAGAGCAACAAAGCCAACAAGGAAAATGGCTAAATGCTATAGAAACATGGAAGCAAATTCTTTTGATTGCACAACAAGCTGATAACAAACAAATACAAGCTATGGCACTGTTGGCTATAGGTGGTGATTATAAAGAACTCAGGCAATACCAAGAAGCATTGAAATATTATGATGAAGTAAGCTCACTTTTTAGACAACTGAACTATCCACTAGGAGAATCAGTTGCTTTCAATAATATGGCAGAAGTTCATCGTGAGATAGGGCAATACCAAGAAGCATTGAAATACTACGATCTAGCTTTAGCTATTGTTAGAGAGATTGACGAGCGAAGTTTAGAAGCAACGGTTCTTAAGAATATTGGTTTAACTTTGCACACTATTGGAAAAATACAAGAAGCTCTCAATTACTATAATCAGGCTTTATTTATTAAGCACGAAATTAACAACCCTGATGGAGAAGCAGGTGTTCTTAATAATATTGGTGGAGTTTATGAAAGTATTGGAAAATATCAAGAAGCATTAAAATATTTTAGTCAAGCTTTAGCTATTTATCACGAAATTAACAAACGTTATGAAGAAGGACTTTCTCTTAATAACATTGGAGAAATTTACCGCAAGATTGGACAAGATGAAAAGGCATTAAAGTATTTTAGTCAAGCTTTAGCTATTCGTCGAGAAATTAACGATCTCGATGGAGAAGCGAAATCCCTTAATAGCATCGGTGTAATTGCTCAGTATATGGGACTTCCTGAAGAAGCATTGAAATATTATCACCAAGCTTTACCCATTATCCGAAAAGTTAACAATCGTGTTATGGAAGCCTCTATTTTAAATAATATTGGAGCAGCCTATGAGATTCTTCAACAATATCAAGAAGCATTAACATACCATCAACAAGCCTTGGCTATTCGTCAAGAATTTAACGACTTTAATGGAGAAGTAAAAACGTTAAATAATCTCGGAATAGTTTATTTTCAACTTGGACAATACAAAGAAGCATTAAATTACTTCAATAAAGCTTTGAATATGATTAAAATATACCCTAATCGCTCAGTAGAAGCCACTATATATAGTAATATTGCTCTTGTACACAGAAATACAAATCGACTCACTGAAGCAATTGCTAACTGGGAACAATCTGTCACCATAACATTACAGACACGCAGAACTTTGGTTCGGGAAAATAGACAATCATTTATACAATATAATCAACTTCACGCAATTGCTCTAACCGATCTTCTCATTGAGCAAAACAGAGTGGAACGAGCCTATGAATGGATAAACCTTGTTACCACTTTTGAACTGGCTAACTATACTAACCTTATTCAGGCTAAAGTTACCAATCCTCAAGCACAACTTGCTGTTGATAAATGGGAGGAAAAAACTAGAGAGCTTGCCACATTATATGAACGATTACAAGATAATTTTTCCGAATCTCTTTCTCAACAAATTCGTAGCTTAGAAGCTGAAGTAAACAAACTGGCTGAAAAGACTATCAACGAATTTCCAGAAATTGCTGAACTATTTGAAACTACTCCTCAAGATATAGATAAACTTCGAGAAAATATTCCATCTGACACAGCGATCATTCACCCTGTTTTACTTACTGACAATGATATCGATAATGTCCCTCATAATATTGCTATTTTTATTCTCTCTAAAGACCAACCTTTGACTGTTACCAAAGTTTCCATCAACCTAAAAGAATTTGATAACCTTATCAGTGAATATCGTAATAAACTGCAAAACCGCCGAGCTAGAGGTTATAAGAGCATCGGAGGTGAGTTGTATGATCTTCTCATTCGCCCTGTAGAAGACCAAATTGATACTTTATCCCCTAATCGCATTGCGATTATTCCTACGGGGAAACTCCGCTACATTCCTTTTGAAACCCTCTACGACCAACAAACTAAACAATATCTTATTGAAAAGTACCCTGTTCACTATTTTACTCGTTTAAGCGTTAATTCCTTGCAGTCAGAAAAACAACTCTCTAATCGACAGGGAGTTTTAGCATTGGGTAATCCTGTTCCAGTAGAACCCTATAATTTACCTGGGACAGAAGCAGAAGTTAATAGTATTAGCCAAATCCTATCAGGGAGTGAAAAATACATCGGTAAGAACGCTACTCTTGATAGTTTCAAAATTCAAGGGCTTCGATTCCGATTTATTCACTTAGCTACTCACGGTTGTTTCCAACCTGAAGGTTGTTGTTTCAAATTGGAAGGTTGTTCCCCTAACGAGATGGATATGGAAGGTAATACGATTCTTTTTGCTGACCAAAATTTGAATATTAGAGATGCTGCTCTTTTGGGGATGGAAAATGTTGACCTAATTACTTTAAGTGCTTGTCAAACGGCTTTGAAAGCTGATTCTGATGGACAGGAAATAGCTGGACTAGCTTACTTATTTGAAAGGGCTGGTGCCAAGGCAGTTATGGCTAGTTTATGGAGTGCCGATGATGAGACTACTAAAGAAATTATGGTACTATTTTATCAAAATATTGACCAAGGAATGAGTAAAGTTGAAGCTCTCAGACAAGCTAAACTTAAGCAGATTAAGCGTCACCCTTTTTACTGGGCACCTTTTATCTTCGTTGGTAATGGAAACTAAGGCAGGTCAAACGTATCTAAATTTTAGTGGTCAGGGATAATAAGAAAAACTAGGTTATGATAGGGTGTGGTCAAATGTCGTTGGTCAAGTAAAACAGCGATCGCTAAATTAGAAATTAGAACACAGGCCGCCTTGTCAAACCGTACAGTAAGCGTATGATAACTGGAGAACAAAGAGAATAGTTTTTCACGATTGAATAGGGATCATTAGACCTCTTGCAAAAGTGTTTTGTGGTATGATTAAGGGTTATTCTTTTTTGAGATGGCCACTACCATCAAGCGGTCTCGCTCCGCGAGTGCTGCCGCACCGCAATTCAAGAGAGCGATCGCCAGCAGATAGCACATGGATTCTAAATCCATCAGCGCAGATTTTAAAAGTGGAAAATTTTAATTAAGTTTTAAAACAAGAATTGTTGTATAATTATTAAAGACAATTAAATTGATTTAATAATGAAATATTGGCAAGCTAAAAAGTTAACACAAGGGAAGTTTAAGCAGGGTAATCGCATTTGAATCGAGTCCTTGTAACAAGATGAATTAAGCAAAAAAAACAGTATCAATTTTTATCTACTTAACAGAAAAATACGTGTTTTTTAGGAGATAATTTATCTTCTACTAACCAGGATTATTCAGTTGTTTGACTTGGGTTACATTTTGGGATTGTCCTTTTATAATTTTCTTTCTATTTGAGTGAATTAAGTTTACCTCTCCTTAGTGACAAGCAGCACTATGTGCTAAGATTTTTAAGAGAAATTTGCGGTTCATCGAGGCTTTATAACGTTTCATCTTAAGACTCATGTTTGAAGGTTCTCTTTTAAGTAAATTAACACTCAAACGCCGTAAAATCCCTAAATTTTCGGCTGCATATCCAGTGCGAATTCGACTATCATCTTCACCAAAAGTGACATCGAGAACCCAATGCAAGCTATTTTCAATACTCCAATGAGAACGAATAACTTGGTTATGTCTTGCAGCATCAGGCTCTTTAGAGCTGATATAATAGCGAACTTCTGTGGTGGTTTTATTCCATAAATAACGAGTGCTACAAACTCTAACAACGGTTGTTAAACCACGCCACTGTCTTTGTCTGTGTAATGCTGGTAGTTGGGTGATGGCCACAGCCCACACTTGTCTATAGGAAAAGCGGGAAGTTTTGCTTTCACTAAAGAAAGTTAAGACTTAGTTGTAGG
Source organism: Crocosphaera sp. (assembly GCA_030064955.1). Taxonomy (GTDB): domain Bacteria; phylum Cyanobacteriota; class Cyanobacteriia; order Cyanobacteriales; family Microcystaceae; genus Crocosphaera. The sequence continues at coordinate 651 of JASJDW010000076.1, read as the reverse complement.
ACACTGCCCGCTAACCTATACTCCCTATGCAAAAGTGACACGCTTCCGATTAAAAACAGTGTTCTCTTTAACACCTTACTTTCTTAATTCTGTCAGTTACGGTTTATACAAAATTCAATGCGATTACCCTGCCAAATTTCTTTTCCCATAGGTTTTCCCCAATCATATTCACCGGTCATATCTTCACTGCTTGCTCCTGCTAATAATTCTTCTAAAGTATAGTCTGGTTTAGAGGTTGTTCGTTTTTGAGATAATTGGTAGCCTACTTTGACTAAGGATGCTAACACATTAGCGATCGCAGGGTCTAAGTTTTTATCCCCCCGTAATCGAATGGAGATCACTTCTGCTGTATCTAAATCTTCCTTTTCTTCAGTATTTTGAATTAATTTTGTTGGAGGAACTTCTAACCAATCACATAATGCTAAGAAGGTATCCAGATCAGGGACTTTACCATTTTCTATCCGTGAGAGGGTAGAAGGACTGACCTTACCAATTTCTTTAGCTGTTTCTCTGTAACTGCTCACCGCAATAAGATAGCATTATTGAAAAACATGACAAGCAACATCAATTGAGGAATAAAAAGACAATCCTGATTATTTGGCGTAAAACTTACGCTAATTTATTACGGTTATTTTTACGGCTGATTACAGA
>JASJDW010000075.1 GCA_030064955.1 Crocosphaera sp. | reverse complement strand
GCTGCGTTCAAAAGAACAAGGTGAAAAGTGGAAACCTAGCCAGATTATCCACACTGACTTCTAAAAGTAACCTGGGGGAAAGATGGGGTAGATAGTAATTGACACCCTTAAAAGACCTAAAACCAATAATCCCAAACTGCTATCCCTTCGGCACACATAAGTTAACAAAAGAAAAAAGGCTGAAAGGTAGTAATCATGAGTAATAGCAGTGATTATTAAGGAAAACAGAATAAGAAAAGAAGACTGTTGTTTTTAAAAAGCATAAAGTAATTCAAAGAAAAGTAAAAAGTCGATTAAAAGAGATGAAGATAAATAAATAAAAATTAAGAGAGAGATTAAGATAGAATAGAAGTAAATAAAGAGCTTTAAATCCTTATTCTGTCTCGATTATAACTAAATTTAGCTAATAGATTAGGGACATAAAAGTTTAGAAAATCTAGAGTGTTTACTCATTAAGAATAAGGAAAAAAGGCTCAAAAGTCAAGATTGACTACAATCATATTCAAGAGAATAATGAAGGGAGGATAAGAAAGATGAAAGCTTGGGTTTCTGAAGAACTAAAATATCTGGATTTAGGTGATAAACGCTAAAATACAAGACTTGGAAAAATGGTCTCAGAGTTATCTGAACATCCTTATGAAACGGTTCCACAAGCGATCGCCCCTTCAGCCTGGAATAAAACGAAATGGAAATGAGTATGGGGAAGGGTTGCGATCGCAGTTGTCATTAATGCAGGTGATGGTTGAGAGTGATCGGCACGGGCAAAGAAGAGGCGATCGCAAAGAAAAACTGAAAGTGCATGGTGATATTAAAAAGTATTGAAGTATCAAATTTTCTCAAAAGCTTATGGTTATTTTAAGAATTATTAGGAAGTAACTCGACCCACTGAACTACAACAAAAAGCTTTAGATTTGTTAAATATTTCTTCTATTTGTACCCAGTAACGACCTCTCGCTGATTCGGTGTATCCCTGATACATCATACGTTATGGGGTTTTGTCAAAGGGGAAGTTCAGTTAATCGGGATCCCTGCACTCCTTTGCAGGGACTACCGATTGTTTTGAGCTTTTTGGTAATGTTGTAACCAACTACGGCCTTTTTCTAATAACTCTTCAAAGGTGAATACTTTTAATTCAACGTTACTCAGATCCCAAATTTTGATAGTTTTGTCATTACTGGCAGAAGCAATGAGTTTACCATCAGGACTAAACATGACACTATTAACCCAATCACTATGACTTTCTAAGGTTCTGAGTAAAGTTCCATCTATACTACTCCAGATTTTTAGGGTTTTATCAGCACTAGCTGACACTAAGAACTGACCATCAGGACTAAATCCCACATCATAGACTTTAGAGTTATGTTCTGCTAAGGTACTTAAACATTTCCCGTTGCTGAGATCCCAAAGTTTGATGGTACTATCATTACTCGCAGAAGCCAACATTTTGCCATCAGGACTAAAGGCAACGCCATTAATCCAGTCTTGATGACCTTCTGGATAATCTTCTTTATGGTAACCTTTAATGGTTCGGATTAAGTGACCCTGTAAGTCCCAGAGTTTTATGGTTCTGTCTGCACCGGTAGAAGCAAGGGTTTGACCATCAGGACTAAACTCTATACCCCAAACTTTGTCTATATGTTGCTTATCTCCATCTCTATCTTCCCCACAAGTAACGACTAATTTCCTTGTATGAGCATCCCACAGTTTGACCGTACAATCACCACTACCCGAAGCGATATAATCGCCATCAGGACTGAAACGAACAGTATGGACAGCACCTTTGTGGTCTCCAAACACCCTAAGTAAATCTCTATTAAGACTCCATAGTTTAATCTTATTATCTCCACCACCTGACACTAGGGTTTGACCATCGGGACTAAAACTCATTTCCCAGACCCAATTCGATTTGTTATCTTGATTAGTATCAGTAATACACTCGGTTTCTTTCCAAGTATTATCATCTTGACGACTCCATAAACGAATAGTACCATCCCAACCCCCAGAAGCAAGGGTGTCACCATTTCGATTGAAACAAATACTATGAATCTTCCCATTGTGTCCTTTGAGGTTTTGGGGCAAAATAAAGTCGATTTTTCTCAGTTTAATGGTGTTATCATCGCTGGCAGAAGCAAGAATTTGGCCACAATTTCGGTCATCGGGACTAGATTTATTGGGGCTAAATTCCACATATCTTACCCAGTCACGGTGTCCCCTAAAGGTTTTCAGCAAGTCTCCCTCAAGACTCCAAAGTTTAACCGTGTTATCATTGCCTCCTGATGCTAATACCCGGTCATCTTCTCTGAAGGACACACTATTCACTTGTTCTTTATGAGGATTCAGGTATTTTTGCAATTTATTTTCCTCTATATCCCAGAGTTGGATGGTTCCATCTTCACTTGCTGAGGCTAAATATTGCCCTGAATGGCTAAAACGAACGCTTTTAACTGGCCTTTGATGTTTTTCTAGAGTTTGTTTACACTCCCCGGTATTAACATCCCAAAGTTTAATCTTATTGTCTTCTCCTCCAGACGCTAAGGTTTGACCATCGGGGCTAAAATCGATGGTGTAAACCTTATTACTATGACCTTCAAGGTTTGCAAGGTGTTTTATGGTTAAGTTTTGATAGTCTTCACTCCAGTTTAGCTGCCAAAGTTTGATCAGGCGATCGCCTCCTGCTGATGCCAGTATTCTACTATTACAACTAAAACAAACATCCCAAACCCAATCATCATGATTAAGGGTATCCTTTTTCCATTCCTCACAAATGAATTCCTGCTTAGTAGAATCCCAAGAAATAAGCCAAATTTTAATGGTTTTATCCGCACTAGCTGAGGCTAACAGCTTGCCATCTGGACTAATTTTCACGCTGTTTACAGCATCCTGATGTGCTGTAAGAGTATCCACTAACCTGTCATTTTCCACATCCCAAATTTCAATGGTTTTATCCCAACTTGCAGACGCAAGAAATTTTCCATCAGGGGTAAAACTACCCTTACCACTAAAATTAACGCTATAAACATCACTATCATGCTCTTCAAAGTGGTTATATTCTTCTAAACCATAGATAATGTCTTTGACAGTTTTTTCTGTTTCTTGTTTGATTTCTGGAGGTAAATTTTTAATAGTTTTAAATTTTTCCCCTGACTCAAGACCTGCTTCTAAAGCTTTCAGTTGCTCATCTTCCCCAAAATATTTTTGAGCCGTTACGTTAAGTCGCTTAATCTCTTTGATGGCAAGTTCTTGTAAAACATCGCTTCTTCTTCTGGATAAATTAATAGCTAACTGAGGATAGTTGTGATGAAATCTTCTCTGAATAATTTGCGTCAAATGATCGGGAGCTAAATGATAAGTAAAGTCTTTAAAGTTACTAAAAAATGACTGCTCTTTAATCAATCCTGATGCTGTTAAAATACTCAAAACTACATCCAGTTGTTCTTCATTTACTCCTAATTCTGACAACTCTAATTTCTCTTGTAACTCATCATAGTTTTTTCTAGGACGAATATTGTTAGCATTAGTTAGACAATAAAGAACGACTTCAGCAACCTCTTTATAACCACAGTCTTCAGTGATTTCTTCCAAATATTGATTAATTAATATCTCTTTCGGATTATTTTCATTGATCCCTTCTATTAATTGTTCATATTTCTCTAACGTTTGAATTTTATTATTTTCTAACTGGGTTCCCACCATTTGTAATTCAATGGGAATAACTTTTTCTTCTGGATTTTTCAAATCATTAATTAATCTGTCAACAAGTACATCCTCTAAGGAATAAGTATTTTTGGTTGATTCTAGAATATCTTCTTTAGCATCATTTAAGTCAAAATAACCAATATAGTAAAGATTATTTTTGTCTAAAATATTGTCATTAGTGATGTTAAAATCAGCTAAACGACTTAGATTCAGTAAATAATAGAGGTAATCTTCTCTTACAGACAAAATAACTTTAACAAAAGGAATATTGAGAGATTTTTCAAGAAAGTTAGCAAATCCCTGACTATAATCAGCAAATTTTTGACGATGAATAGGATCTTGTGAACTAAAGCACAGTTCTTCCAGATTATCAAAAATTAAAACTGTCAGCTTATTATCATCATTATTTTTCCATAGTTGCTCAAGAATGTTTTCAATTTTATTAATGGGCTTCTCACTACTCTCAAATTGAAAATCATCAAAATTTTCTTTGAGATAGTTTCCTAATTCATCAAACCAATGAGGATACTGTGAGATTAAAATAGGTAAAACTTTATAACCATGAATGGTGTTTGCTTGTAAAGGTGAAATTAATTTTGATTGCAAGAGTGAACTTTTACCAACGCCTGATCCTCCATAAACTACAATCAGTTTCTGGGCAGTGCTACTAATACGAGTAATCAACTCATTAACTTTGTTCCCTCTATCACTTCCCCGCATTAAATCTGTCTCACCACCTTCTGGTGTAATAGTAAGTAAAAAAGGATTAGTAATCGTTTGCTTTATTGGTAAAGGACTGAGACCAATAAAAGCACGAAAATTAAATTGTTGTTCAATTTTTCTTTGTTCTTGTTTAACCGAAAAAGCAGCCTCATATTTTCCTTGTTCATAGTAAATATCTCGCAATTCTTGCAAAATACTGATATAAAGTTCTGGATCATACTCAGGTTTTGTTTCTTCTTTTGCTTTTTCCAAATGTTTAACAGCTTGGGGAATCTCTTGTAATTGATACTCTGCTTTAGCTAAAGGTAATAAATACCAACCCTGATGATAATATCTTGTCCATTCTAACCAACCTGGAGGAGTCTTCTCTGGAGGACTTTGTAGAATTTTTGTGACACTATCATGAGCCTCTTCAGCTAATGCTTTAGCTTGATCCCAGTCGCGGTTTTGATTAAAGGAAACTTCAGCTAAAAAACCATTAATCCGTGCTAATCTATAGTCATCATTATAGTTTTGATGAAGTTGTTTAGCTCGTTGACCTACTGTTTCTAACTGCTCCCAATTTTTGACTCTTTTCAGTCCTTCTGCTTCAGCATTGATAAATCTTGCTTCTAACTTTTGCTCATCATTTTCTCTGAAAAGCTGGACACACTTTTGCCAATAATCTTTTGCCTTATAAAAAGATTCATCTCGTTTAATTGGATGGGACATTCCTTCTCTCCACCACCATAATCCTAAGCAGTAAAGAACACAAGCTTGATGTTTAAAATTCTCAGTTTCTCGATATAATTCTAAACTCTTTTCATACTGTTTTCGACAAAAATTATTCAGTGATATTTCTCTATCACAACACTGTAAAGGGCTTACATTACTATCTGATAAGTTATGAAGACTATAACCTAGTAAAAATTCTAAATTAGCTTTAACCTCATGATTTAAGATAACTCCACACTTTTCTAGGTCTTGTTTGACTAATTTTAATTGAGAAAATGTTATGCACTCATTATTTTGACAGGAAAACATTTCTTCTTGAAGGATTCCCGCACCCCATTTTAAAATATTCTGAAATATTCTTTCAGCATGGGAATTAATGGGATGAATAACTTCATCACTTGATATGTCAATTTCAATAGGAACTGAGGCCGGACTAGCAAAATCTGGAGACAATCTAACCAGTTTTGATAGCATATCGTCTGTTAACCACAGAACCAGAGGACATGAAAATTCATCAGCTATTTTTTCTCGGTCTTGTCTAGCGGATCTTAGTACCTGGTCGACATGACTAACTGATTCTATCCCAAATACCATTAACGCGGATGGTTGCTTATCTCCCAATTCTTTTTTTATCCCTTGATAAAGAGTCTTCGTCTCTTTGTCTAAAATAATTGAGCGAATAGGCAAAGAATTAGCAGTTTTTAATTGCTCTAGGATAGTTGTACGCAAACTAGAACAATTAAACCTGACAAGAATTGTAGAATATTCTTGAGCTTGAGTAGCTAATTTAATAGCTCTAATTAATTTATCTAAACCATTAATACTTAGATGGCTATTCATAATAAATTTTCCCTAAAATCTTCCATTGATATGATCAGATTGAAGCTGACTATGTATCAATTTCTAAGCTTCTAACAAAGGATTAATATCAAACCATGTGCCTTCTTGATCCTCATATTCAAAGACAAAGAGACTGGCTAACAGAGTTTTATATTTATCCTCACCGCTAACTAATTTACTCTTTTTTACCTCCTCTAATAATTCCCACTCATCAGAAGTAATTGCTCGTTTTAACATATCTCTTTGCCTCCGAATAACATCATTGAGACATTGAAGAGAAATGGGGGGAGCTTCTTGTTGTAAACAGCTAAAAAGAAGAACTAATAAATTACGAACATGACCCCCACTCATTAAACATAGTCGCTTTAACGTTTGAGAATTATCAAATATCTCGTTAGTGCAATTAAGACGCTCTTCTGCCCCCAAATCAGGAAAAGCTCTTGCTAATACCATTTGTTGTAATAAAGAGAGTCCCTCTTCAAAGGGGTTTCCATCACGGGTTTTAACCTTCACCATTGGTAAAACTTTTACATTATTCCCAAAACGATTTACCAATTGTTGTAATTGATTAGCAAAGGTTAAAATTAAAGGAATAGAATAAACAACATGACAATTAATTTTACTTAACTGCTCTCCTCTGTCAACGAATAAATATTCTGGTTGAATTTTATTATTAGGTTTGAGGGTATTATCTATTCGATCTAAGTTATCGATAATCACCACGAGTCCTTGTTTTCCTTGCATTTTTAATTGAGTAATCGCTGGATCGATAATATCCTGGTTAATTGACTCTATCAGATTAGGAGTTCTTGGTTCTAAAATAACCCTTAATTTAGCACGCTCATCAAAACTTCCTTTGAGTTGAGTTGTGAGGGTAAAGAGTCCTACAGAAAAGTCAATACCAGTTAAATTCAATCTTGGTAAACTCTGCTGAATTTGCCCAAATAATTGTTGAAAAAAACCAGGGTGAAAGCTAATCCCTAGTTCTTTTAAGCTCTCAACAACATGACGAGCAATACTTAATAAAATATCACTAATGTCCACATCCCCAATATCAATATCTTCAGTTGCTTCAAAATAAACCACATGAAATTCTTTTCTTTCTAAGAGGGATTTAAGGCGTAATAATTCGGTTGTTTTTCCATTACCAATATGACCAGTAAATAATTGACAAGTAGGTTGATCAGGCGACAACTCATTGATAGTTCTTGCCATATTTTCAATCATCTTAGCATTCCGAACTGAAGAAAAATTAATATAGTATTTATGTTCTTTACGATTTTGGTAATTGAGAGTTTTTGCGGGGTTACAAGCTTTATAAAATATTGGCCGATCCAATGAACAATTATTTAATGCAACCATAACAACTTTCCTCCTTATAACCCACTTCTACCCAGTCAGTTATCCACACCTAACTAGATGACAATGGACTGTATTGGCTCACAAGGTTTCTATCAAGACCTCTAATCTTTAGGATAAGTCAGCTTTAAGTAAAATGGACTAATTGATGACAAAACTAAACACAATTTTTTCCACCTGTAAATTTTCCGTTGCTGGACTCAGAGCGTATGTACCAATTAACGGCGATCGCCAAAAAACTAAGGAGCGATCGCGATTAAATAGTAGCGATCACTTGACGGGGTGACAAGAGTTTAAAAAGGCTCACCGTCAGGATTTTAGAGATTAGCTAATGCTTTAGTTTCTGTCTTAATTATATAGTAAAAAAGGTGATCAATCAAGACTAATTGATTATATTGCTCTGTTCAATTTTTGGCATTATAAACTGATAGTAATTAACTTGACAAATTTTGCCTTCATTCTATCAACGTGAGTTATCATAAACTGCTTAATCATCATCACCACTTATTAAAAAAGTTGATTTTTTAGTCAACTCAGATTCTCAAACCTTGAGAGGTTTTAGGGTTAATTCCTGAGTCTAGATTAAAGTTTCTCGTTATCTTTCTGGTTTGTGTTTTTATTCTTAAAGGTCAAAGCTATACCAAGAATACCGAGAGAAACAAATCCAAGAGTTGAACTATGTTCAGGAACAGATAAAGGAACTTCAAACATTGCAATTGGCACAACCCCATTAGCATTAGAAGCTAATAATGGTTCAATAAGTTCAGGAGCCCTAGTGGCATTTCCTAAATCAACAATTGGTATTACTCCAGTCATAAAAGGAGCGAGAGTTCCAAAACCCTCTATGTTAAGCAAGCTATCAATTTCTGGAACAAAGTCATTAGTATCAAATCCTGTAAACTCTGGAATAGAATCCACTAGACCAATATCTTCTACTAATGCAACAGTTGCTTTTTTATTTTTGTCCTTTGTTTTCCAGTCAAAAGTAATTGAATGTCTCAATTGAATTCTCCCATTTGGATCTTCAACAACATTTTCTTTATTTTGTAAAAGAGTTATTCCTTTAAACTTATTTTTTCTATTATCTCTAGAAGCAAAATTCAAATCAATTAAAACCTGTTCAGTTTCTACTATGTTACCATCTTGTCTAGAAAAAGGTTTTTTATTAGAAAAGAAATGAGTATTAGCTAACACTGATTCTTGTAAGCTAAGAGTCATTCCTGTAATCAATATAATTTTTCCTAATAAATTATTATTTTTTTTCATAATCCTCATAATCCTCATAATTTTTATTCACAAATTATCTAGAATTAAAGAACTTCACAATTAAAAATTTGTGAAATTCTAGTAAGAAACTAAAGAAGAGCTTTCTTTTAGCGTAAATTTGACGATTTTAGTCAGCATCAGCTACAAATTATTAAATATATTTAAAAGCTAATGGATACGTGAATTCAGGAATATATTCTTAAGTTTTCTCTCTTTTTCTTTTAGCTGGAGTAAAGATTTATGACAATTTTTCTGGATTAGTTTGGGGGCAAAACGCCCCCTTTTCCCCTATGCCCTAAAATTCAGCATCTTGGTAACAACGGTTAAAATCCAGGATATAAAAGCCTAAAAATTGTTGTTTAAACTGTTCAAAGGCTTTTGTGACAGCTTTTTTGCTCACTTCAGGGACAAAAAGACTGATAACTCGTTCTTGCTTTGGAGAAATAACCCCATCCTCATCAGTCATGATGATTTGTCAAGGGGGTAGCAAAAATTTCTGTCCTAGGGATTGGGAATTAGGGATTAGGGCAGAAGAAATGTTGAGACTCGAACCCTAGGTTTTTTTGGACTAGGGAGATAGCTGACTTTTCACGCCATCTCTGAAAGCCTCTCCAAATAAGGGTTTCCCTCCAAGGCTGATTCTCAAGAATCAATGCTTAATGACAACGAATAACGAAAGAATCAGCCTTGGAGAATGGGAATTTGGCGATCGCCTGACACACGAAAAAGATCCCGTGAAAAGTCAGGGGAGATAGCCATGCTCTTGATCTAGATGCTCAGGCGATCGCAGGTACTGGTCTGAGTATGTCAAGTAGTTAACTACTTAAATAATTTTGTATGCTAAAGTAGTTAAGTAGGTTAATTAACTTAGTAAGCTTAGACAGTCCTAGATTTTAGTAGGGTTAGTGATTTTAGATAGTGGAGGTAACTATTTTGCTTGTCATAGAACAGATGAAAGTCGTCCTTGATGTTAATAAGCTTTGGCCAGAGAATCTAACAATTGCTCAAGCTGCCCAAGATTTGAAGATGAATCCTCGCAGTCTAACTACGATTAAGAAGGGAACAGAACGAGGGAATTGGGAAACTCTAGTTAAGTTATCCCGATATTTTTCGGGCATTTATCAAAGAGAGATTCCATTGGAAGAACTCTTAAAAATAGAGGAGGATTAGGATTGGAAAATTCTAGTTAAGATTTGTTCGTGGTGTGCATACTATGATAACAAAGAGTATAGACTAAGGGAGTATAGTCTGGCGACTATATGGAGAAAAAACACACAGGGAGGTAATCTAATGGTTGCAGTGTTGAATAACGGGAAAATGGCAACCAAAAAACCAAGGGTTGTTTTCTATGTCAGTAAAGAGACAAAAAGTAAGTTAGAGAAATTGGCAGCGCATCATAAGCGTTCTGTCTCAAACTTTGTGGAAGTTTTAGTAGAAGAGGCAATTGAAAAAGCCGAGCAAGAAGGTCATCTTAAGGATGATTAAAAAAAGCTGGCTAACCCCGATGGCAATTACGGAAATCTTTTCCTAACCAACAGGGCTGAACCAAGCCCGAAAACTAAAAATTTATTATTTCTATTCTCTCCTAAGATTCCCTATTAACGCCAGTTAGAGGGTAGCCAGAAGCTAATTAACCCTTCTGGAGACATGAATGAAACCTATATATAGTCTGCCTTGTGGTGGATCTAACTGTGATGGAAAATTTTTCTTAAGTTCCATCATCACCTCCCCTATATCACAGTTAGGGGGGGACAGATGACCTGGCTTAGATACAACCGCCGTACTCCCTGTCCTGTGTGCCAAGGAGAAAGGAGTGATTGTCGTCAAAACACCACCACCGGCCTAGTTTACTGCCGAAGTCATGAAGCCAACCCCAAGGACTACCTATACAGGGGTCAAGACACCTGGGGCTTCAACCTATGGGCTAACAAAGCAGACGCAGAAGAATGGGCCCAACAAAACCGTCAGGAATGGCTTGAAACAGTCACCAGTCGCCAGTCGCCAGTCACCAGTGACTCTTGGACAACCCCTAACAGTCAAACAGAGGTCAATCCTCGGTATCTAGTGGTTAAGGAGGACTTGGAAACAAGGGAGAGGGAGAATTTAAAGAAGCTGCTATCTATCCCAGAACGAGATAAGGTAATCAGGGACATCTTAGACCAACTAACCCTATCCGATGCCCATAGGGAGGTTCTAAGGGGAAGAGGAATAAGCGATCGCCAAATAGACCAAGCCAATTACCGCAGTGTCAAACAATGGCAAAAACTAACCTCACCCGTTACTAACGAACTCTCAGGGGTGAAATATGACGGTTTAAGCTTAATTAATCACACTGACGGGATACTAATCCCAATTCCTAACGAAGAGGGATTATACACCCATCTTAGGGTGAATGATCTGACCCCAGGAACCGAAAATAAATACTACCCCCTGAGTAGTTCCAAACGTGGGGTCAAGTATCATCTACCATCAGGGGAGCAACCCATCGCGGTGTATATGCCTCCTGAAGCCCCTGAAAAGAAAATAATAGGGCTTACAGAGGGTTTAGAATACAAACCCCTTCTAGCCTCATCTAACGTGGGGATTCCAATTATTGGAGCTAGTGGTGGTAATTTTGCCAGTAGTTCCAAGGCAATAGAAGCTGCGATCGCGTCTATCAAAGAACGGTATGGATGGGAAGAAAATACCCAGTACATACTGTATGCAGATGGAGGGTCAATTGTTAATAATAGTGTAGCGATCGCCTATGAAAAATTAGGGAAAATCTTACCTGATTTAAAAGTAGCTGATTGGGGACAATTACAGGATAAGAAAAATGGCTTAGACATTGACGAAATTGATGTCGAAACCCTTGAGATAAGCTTAATTCCGATTAACGAATTCAAGGAAAAGTCAGAGCAATTAATTTACCAGAAAAAGGCATTTGAAGCCTGGAAAACTTGTAAAGTTTTTACCCCAACAAAAACAGTAGAGCAAGAATATTTAGATTTACCTGTACCAGAGAAGAACTCTGTGTTATGCGGTAAATCAGGATTAGGGACAGGAAAAACAACGAAGACAATAGAGTGGTTTAGGGAGAATTTAGAAGAGTATGGTGCAGTAAGTTTAGGATACAGAAACTCGTTACTGTATCAGTTTTGTGAAAAGACTTCTAAGGTCAAGAAAGAAACGAATAAAAATATAGAGTTTACCCATATTCATGAACAAGAAAGTAATCTGTATATTAGGAATCCCCAAGGAAAAGTAGCAGCGTGTATTAACTCTCATTATCGTTTTAGGGCTAATGACTTTGAAGAGAAAGTATTACTATTAGACGAGCTTATTTCAGTGTTAAAACACCTGTTATTTTCTCGAACTGTTACGATTCGAGAAAAAGCCATAGAATTAGTCAAAGAAGCCATTAAAAAAGCCGATAGAATTATCTGTTTTGATGGTAATTTATCAGATATATATTGTGATTTTATCGAAGCCTGTGACCCTACCAAAAAGATAGAAAAGGTAGAAAATACCTATAAAGGGAATAAACCTAACTTAGTTTTATTAGAAGGAACCATCAAGAAAACAAAACTAAGAAAAAGGGATCATGCTCCTTGGTTATATGACTTAATAACGATCACTAATATGACAGGAGCGATCGCCTCTGACAATCAAACCTTACTCGAATCTTTACATAGAATCTTAGATAAGTTAGGTTACAAAGTATTAAGAATCGACTCAAAAACAATTAATCAATCAGAAGTTAAGGAATTCTTAAAAGACCCTGATAAATATTTAAGAGAGAACAAAATAGATAGATTATTATTTTCCCCTTCCTGTGAGAGTGGTTTAGATATTAAGATTAGTAACTATTTTACTCACTTCTTTGGCTTGTTTTATGGGGCATTAGATGCTGATTCAATTACTCAGATAATTGGGAGAATTAGAGATAGTCAAGTAACCCGTTATTTATGGGTAAATCCTTTTACAAAAGTAGATGATAAGAATAGTACCAAATCACCTTTCTTAGAAAAGCTACAATATCATTTTAACCAACGGTTAACTCGTGATCTCCATTTAGCGATGGTTGGGGAAGATAACAAAGAAGAACTAATTAGCGAGTTACTGACAAAAGTTAAAGAAGATTTAAGTACCCCTGAGAGTAAGCTTGCCCAACGATTAGAAGCAATGATAAATTATGAAAAAGCTAACCTTAGACAGTGTGTTTATTGGTTATTAGAGCAACAAGGATATGATATTTGTAACCAGTACACTCCCGAATATCAAGACCCATTTAAAACCACTAACCAAGAGGTATCAAAAGAGAAGATAAAAACTAGGTTTCAAAACTCAACAGATATCTTTGGATCTTCTGATAAGTACCTAGATAAACCTTGGATGATGTTAAGCCAAGACGCTCATTGGGAAGATAGATGTGCGTTAATGAAAGCTAAACTAATTAAACTTTTGCCTAATATAAATAACTCTACTTATTGGAGTCCTGAGTTAATTTACTTGGTTAAATATAAATACCCTAATCTAATAACTCAATTAGAAAATAGAATCTATCTTGAGAAATTTGACCAAGAAAACTCACCAGCTTTAGTGAAGATAAAAAAATTCTATCATAACTTATTAAATAAAGCCCGAATAGGTAAGCTTTGCCCTTGGAAAATTAAGCCTCGTTATCTATTTCTAAAAGCCTTGTTTGATTTAAGATTACTGTACTTTATCGAAATAGCAGGGGAATTTACCGCCGATAGTGAACCGGTCACGAAACTAATGGAACGAGCCAACCAAAAGAAAATCTGGCAGGGGTTAGGGAAGAAACCATCAAAAGACTCCATCAAGTTTGTGCGGTGGTTACTTAACCAGATTGGATATGATTTAAGCGATCGCCGTTTAAGTGACGAAAATAGAACACGGGTATATAAGGTGGTGCCGGTCAAAGTAAACGTCAAAGAAATTATAGAACCTCACCAACATGATAATTTTGTTCACGGGGTCATTAGCAAACTAACCGAAATAATTGAGGCCAGAATAGAACGGGACTATTCCCCTGAACATCTCCAAACCCTGAGATGGAATGACGAAAATATACTACAAGATGAGGGTTGTAGTACGAAATCCGAGCTAAAAAATGTCAATCAAACTCATGAGTCTAAAAATAGCTGTAATTCAGACCAGCAAAAGAGAGGTAATGATCCAGATGTGCCAATAACTGTTAAAGAAGATCAGGCCGATCTGGATCAAGAAAAAATACTACAAGAGGCTCCAGAGCCACCCCTTGACTGGCCCTTTAAGATAGGCCAATGGGTAAGGATTCAAGGGGACTTGTTGGACGAGTCCTTAATCGGGGCATTTGCCTTAATTAAAGAGCTTAGTTCGGGTATAAACCGATACGCAATCCTAGAAGTTAATGGCTTAAGGCGGTCACTCAATCTTAAGTATTTAAGGTCGAATGTCACATCATAAACGTTTCGATAAGGATCGTCAGACAACGAGTGTACACTCGTCTTCGTCGGAGTGAGGGGTTAGGAGTTCTACATTGCCTCTATGTTCCCAGAATCATAAACCTTTAATTGATACACTTGAAAAAGTTGACACAGACAATATCCTTATTGTAAGCTAGAGGTGTAACTGACAACAAGGGTATTGTAGGAGATGTCAGAACATTGGTTAAAAGAATGGGGGCAAGGTAAACCGCCGTCAAAATGGGTGATAGACATCATTGATGACACCCTGTCTCGGTTAGAAGGGATGACAAAGGAAGATGAGACTGCGATCGCCGAACTCAATAAGGAAATAACAGAGAAGTTTTTAAAGAAAGTTTTACCTACTAGCGTGAAGAATTACTACACCTACCTACACAAAGCGGTAAGAATTCACTTTAAAGACAAATTAACATCTGTTAACAGTATAAAACACCCCACAAAAGGAATCTTTGAACATTTTGCCTGTACCTTGATAGATACCCCTAATGATATTAAGGCTATGAACTTAGGCCTGCAACGAGAAGCATTAGATTGGAAACAACATAATGTAGCTACTCTAGAAGAACCAGAGTTAATTGTTAATCGGGGAAGAGAGTTATTAGAAAGTGCGATCGCCTCCTATGAAAAGAAAGGATTTGCTAGTTATGCTGATCTAGGAGCAGCCTTAGCGTTATTAGTGGGGTTAAGACCTGGAGAAATCTTAAGAGATGCAGTATTAGAAGCATCATCCCCTTATACTGTCATTTTAAGCCAAGGACAAGCTAAAACCAGGGGGAAAAAGAGAGCTTATGAGATGCCCACTCTCATTGAAGCGGATACGGTACTAAAAGGGTATAATATCCTGAGAAATACCTTTAAAGCAGACTTATTAAATGATTTAGAACTAGAATCGTACAAAAATAACATTCGATTTCAAGTAGAAGTGAATTTTAGGGAAATTGTCCCCACATTGTCCCGTTTAAACGAGGAAACAACAGTGAATCCTCAAAGGTTAAGAGCGGTTTATGATGCGATCGCAGTATTCTATTATTGTCCTCCTCAAGTCAAGGATTTCGCGTTCATCAAAGTAATCAATGGACATGATCCCACACCAGGAAAGGCAGATGCAGCCATGCACTATCTAGATTACCAAATAGGAAATGGTGCGATCGTTAGAGCAAGAGGTCAAAGACAAGGCATTAAATTAGGACAACCAGGAGTTAAAATTATTGACGGGATTGCTGATAAGTTAGAAAAAACAGACGGGCAGTCACCAGTTAAAGAAGAAAATACCAATGAGCTAATTAATAATTCTCCAGCATTAATGAGGTTTCTCAAAAAAGAAGATCAACCAACGACCCCTGAAGCTGTACCATTAGACATCACCCCTGAAGTATTAGGATTGTCCCCAGAATGGGTGACGCGGTTAGAAGCTGTAATGAAAAAAACTGGTCAAACCGATTTTAAGGCTATGGTGTGTGAGTTGGTAAAGCAAGAGATTAAGTTTCGAGAAGGAATACGGAACCGGCATCAAGAAAAGGATTTTCAGTCGATGCCCTTATCGAAGTTAAAAAGGGTTCGTCACCCCGACGCAGCAGCCGAAAAACTACGGCGGGCTTTCTTGGCCATTAAGTACCATAATTCTAATGTGGCAACGGAGCGATCGCAGCGTTGGTACATAAACCCCACAAGTATCCATAAATTAGTAGGGGGAAGGTTCTCAACCATAACCCCTTGGTGTGAAGCCCATTTTGATGAAATAAATTCCCATAACCAAACTTATGAATTAACCGAAGGAGATAATAGGAAAAGTGTGGATATTAATGAAATGGTAGAAGTTCCAGAATATCCAATAGATTGATAATAGTTACTAGATGATAGTTTTTAGATATTTATTAATGAAATCGTCTGTAGTTAAACACTCTTTCATCAGCAATAGCTTTGAGTAATTCTCTATTACCTGAAACAAAACAATCAGCCTGTCCATATTTAGCCGAAAGATAAATTTCAATATCTTCTGTTGGGATGATGTTATTATTAGCTAACTGTAATTTTTCCTCACTCCAATCTGTAGTAGAAGAAACATAAAAAATATCTAGCCAACGCCAGATATTAGAGATAAGTTGACCAGCTTGATCTTTTCCATATAAATACTTACCTACTCTTCGGATTTGGTCAAGAAGTTCGTCTGAGAAAATAATTTCAGAGGAAAGAATAGGCTTGGTATTACGATAGCCAAGAGCTTCTAAAATGAGACTCTCAGGGCTAGTTCTAATCGCATCACCAATAATAAAAATGTTAGTATCTAAAAAGAGTCGTTTTAAGGAAGACATTATTCGGCTCGACCTTTTTCAGAGAGCATTTCGAGTTTGACTTTATGAATAAGCTCCATAACTTTTTCAGGAGTATCATACCCTTGTTCAATCATAACTTGGTGACGTTGCTCAAATTCATCTAACTCATTTTTAGCAATGATAATGACATCAACTTCTCCATCATTTAAAGGATCTTGAAGTGTTACTTTTATTTCATTGTTTTGGACGGTTCCTACAGTTTGTATTATTTTCATGAGTCTATTAATTTTATTAATTTAGTCATTTTTAAGCAAGTTTAAAAGTATTTTATGTTGAGAAATTTGGGGTATTTTACTCCTAATATTGATATGATTATTATCTCTATTTTAACATAGATAAAAAGGGTTTTTTCGAGAATCAATCTATCAACTATAGTCCCAAATCTAAAATGGAAAATTGTCTAATTTTTTATGATGTTGAATTTTATGTGTTAGGCTTGATACTTGAGGGGATTTCTGAGACTTTAGGAGAAGTTAATGAATTACTTTTTAGGTAATGTAAGCCTGGTTCTAACGGTTTTATTTGAAGTGTGTTTGTGGTATAATTAACTTCAAGGATTAGGGGGAATTGGCGATCGCAAAACCAATAGGGTATAAGATCATCAGGAAAATGACCGAACTACCAAGCCAACATGAAAGAAGAGTCAAAAAAATCAAGACCTAGAGGAGAAAAAACCATTTGTCTTCCTATAGTTGATGAATCTTTTTATAAAGAAATTGTTGATGATACCGTCAAATTTCGAGGCTATCTCGACGAAATCCTCCCTGAATATCGAGAAATCTTCCCAGAAGAAATTGAAAAAGGATATTCTTTTTTTGGGTCTAATTTCTCGAAAAAACAAAACTTAAAAATTCGACGCATTCAACTAAAAGCTAATTACCAAATTTACCAACTACGTCCGGCTTTCATGATGCCATATATGGTAGGAAAAACGGCTGATTTTGATAAAGCTTTATATTTAAGGCGTTTTGGAGTTCCTTTTGACGCTTTAACCTACGTTTTTGGTAAAAACGATATGTATTGGTATCGAGCGTTTCTCGCTTTGGGGCGTTTTTCGGTGGTAGGAACAACGGTCAAAGAAGTTGAAGAAATGCCGGAGCATTTAGCTGCCGACGAAAAACACAGTCGATGGCGAGGAAAAAGAGTTTATTTGCCAACTGTTGCAGCAAAGGGTTGCATTTTAGGCATGGATATTGTTAAAAATGCCGATACAGATTCTTTAACGAAAGGTTACTCAACTTTTGCCTCTGAAGTGAACAATATTGACCCTAATTATGCCCCCCTTTCAGTCAATACAGATGGGTGGGAACCGACTCAAAATGCTTGGAAAAAATTGTTCCCTAATATTTCCCTTATTTTATGCTTTCTACATCTAATTATAGGTATTAAAGACCACATTAGACGAGATAAAGTTTTGTTGAAGAATTTAAACGATCAATTATGGAACATTTATAAGGGGTCTAATAAAAGACAATTCTCTCAAAGATTACGAAGATTTTGGGAATGGTCAATGAAACAAATTCTTCCAGTTACAGTTCGCTCCAAAATTGAAAAAGCCAAGGCTAATACCCACAAATATCAGCAAGGTTATAATTACTCCAAGTGTTACCGCACCAGTAATCAAATAGACCGATTAATGAACTATCAAGACCGCATTCTTTATCAAATGCAATATTTTCACGGGTCAATTGATTCGGCGAGGTTATTTTTGCGGGCGATCGCTCTGATCTGGAATTTCCACCCACATTGTCAGAAGACTTCAGCAAAATATAAAGGGCTAGGCCGATATTCTCCTTTTGAAAACATCAATTCATTCTATTACTCCTACAACTGGCTAGAAAATCTTCTCATTGCTGGCTCTATGAACGGTTATCGAACTACTACATAAATGCTTCAAATAAAACCGTTAGAACCAGATGTAAGCAAGCTCTTTGAAGATAGGGAAAATGGTTGGTGTCAAGTTTCGTGAAATCGGCTTGACAATCTTCTTAGTTTCTGAAACGATTATAAGGAATTTAGCGATTCTTAAAATACCATACTTTATGGGTGATGTAAGGGGAGCTTGCGAAGATAAGAAAGTCTTTTAGCGATCCTGAAGACAGTCTTCAAAAGGCGTTAAGTTTGATGAAGTTGGCTTGACAATCTTCTTAGACTCTGAAAGGATTATAAGGATATTGAGAATCAGGCGATCGCAGATCAGCACTTTGTGATCACGAAGAGATCGGCTGACTAACCATACTTTATGGGTGATGTAAGTAAGCTCTTGGGAGATAAGGGAAAATGATTGATGTTAAGTTTGATGAAGTTGGCTTGACAATCTTCTTAGACTCTGAAACGATTATAAGGAATTTAGTGATTTTTAATATACCATACTTTATGGGTGATGTAGGGAGATTGAGTAAACCATACTAAACGGGTTATGTCTGTACCACCAGGGCGAACATACATTAAGGGTGATGTAGGGGTATTAACAAGATTAGGGGGGATTTGAATCGGTTTCAAGAATTTAGAAACCATTTCAAGCATACATAAGGGGTGAAGTATGCA
>JASJDW010000074.1 GCA_030064955.1 Crocosphaera sp. | reverse complement strand
GGGTTAATCCCATTTTTCAAGAATAATTGCACTGTATTAATAATTTCTCTGTATAGTTTCTCAAAATCTCCAGTTTGAAACATTTTATTGGGATCATGGGGACGGCGTTCTCTGGTTCCATTGATTCCTGGCTTTTCTAATAAAAATAAATATTGACAATCAACGTTATCTAAAATTGTACTTTGATCGATGTTCCAAGCTTCAATACAAGCACCGGTTAAATGACAGTTCGTAAAGTTAGTATTAATAACAGAAACTTGGGTTAAATTTGCCCATTCTAAGTTAGTGGCTCGCAAACTGGCATCATTCAGATTACACTGTTTTAGATTAGCTTCATTTAAGTTAGATCCGTCCAAGTTTGCTCCTTGTAAGTTGGCGTTGACATAAGATTTTTCGGAACCATTCCCTGTCCTTAATAACTCTCTGATATGAGGTTGATAAAGTATAGTATTTCCTGGACGAATACGATCTAATTCTTCGGCATTTTTGAAGCAAGTACGGGTTAAAATGGCCTCTTGAAAATCCGTACTTTCTAATCTTGCTTCGGTGAAGTGAGCATCAGTAAGGTTAGCCTTTTTAAAAGTAGTACCACCAGTTGCAGCAAAAGCAATAGCGAAGGTGCGTATCCAAGCATCTCTAGGATCACCTTTCATCGCACGATAGGCAATCACACAGGCAAGAAGAATTAATGGTGTGGCAAATACTCCACCTAAAGCAAACCCTCCAGCAAAGGCTCCAACCAATGCTCCACCTACTGAAAAGGCTGCGGTAAAGACTCCAGCGAATATTCCCCCTATTGCTACAGTAACGCTTCCAGCAAAGGCTCCAGCAAAGGCTCCAGCAAAGGTTATAGCAAAGCTTCCAGAAAAGGCTCCGACAAAGGCTCCAGTAAAGGCTTCGGCAAAAGCCCCTGCACAAATTCCAGCAAAGACTCCGGCGGCTAAACCTTTACGGTAAGAAGTAACACAGAAAATGAGAAGAGAGGCAACGGTTAAACTTCCTGATATTATATATTCCGTAGTAGAACGATCAAAAATCCCAGCAATATAAGACCCACTCCATCCTGACAGAAAACCAGATAAAGTGACTACAATCATGACAGGGAATAGCAATACAATTTGAGATTTTAATGTTAATCCTGCCATTGCTTGACTAAAATCACTGTCTATGAGGGTTGCGCCAGTAAAGTTTGCTCCTCGGATATCACAACTGCTAAGATTTGCCCCAGTAAAGTTTGCTCCTCGGATATCACAACTGCTAAGATTTGCCCCTGATAAGTCCTTTCCTGCAAAGTTTTGACCTCGGAGACATTCCCTTGAGAAGTCCCGTGTTCCTGCGTTATAGAGGTTGATTAGTTCGGATGCTTTCATTATTCAGTTATCAGTATGTAGGGTGGGCAATGCTAACACTATCTCGATAACAAGATTTTGGCTGTAATGAGCATTGCCCACATTACTCGTATATCAGTAAACAGTGAATTTTGTTCTAATAGGAAACAGTGGTGTTATTATATGGGTTAGTAAGGTAATATGCCCACAGTATAAACAGTTTTTAAGCTTAATATTATTAAACTCTTATGAAGTTGCTATAGCAGTTCCCATACTTGTGAGGTATCAACTCTTCTAGTCTTAGGAGTTAGGAGTTCGGGAGTTCAGGAGTTCAGAAGTTGAATCTTAGGTGTACCTCATGAGTCCAGGAAATACTATAGAAAGTAGGGCGAATATTAATAAATTTTCTTATCCTAAACTCAGGTTAAACTACTATGTAGGTGGTTATCAATAAACGCAAGGTGGGCAATACTAAGAAAGAGCTAACAAACCTGAGCTAAAAACCATTTTAGACATTGCCCACCCTACAAGTTTAATCCGTTTAATTATGTCTACCTACTTATAAGTATTTAAAATAAGCTGCGATGAATAAGTTTGCAATTGAAGGAACGGATATTCTTACCCCTGATGGTTGGGTAAAAAATGGCACAGTTATTATTGAAAATGGAAAATTTTTATCCATAGAAACATCTCCTACCGATAAAATACCAACAATTACCGCAAAAGGATTATTAATGCTACCGGGAATCGTAGATATACATGGAGATGCCTTTGAAAGAGCGATCGCACCTCGGCCTGGATCACATTTTCCGTTTAAAATGGCTATATTAGAAAACGATCGCCATTTAATAGCAGCAGGAATTACCACGTTTTTTTACTCTATTACTGATTCTTATGAACCAGGTTTACGCAGTCGGGAGACAGCGAGAGAAATTATTAATTTTATCTTGGGAGAAGGGAAAAATAGTTTAAAAGTTGATAGTAGAATTCACATCCGTCATGAACAAGCAAATACTGATAATTATGATGAGTTATGTGATTGGTTGAAACAAGGAAAAATTGATTTATTATCACTCAATGATCATCTTCCTCCTGTTGGTGATGACTACAAATTAAACCGTCATCTTAACTCTTTGCGACGCAGACATAAAATGAGTGATCAAGAATTACATAAGCTAATAAAAACAGCTTTAAATAATAAAGAAAAAGGATTACAACAAATTGAAGAATTAGTAACAATAGCCCATGATCATCATATTCCTTTAGCTTCTCATGATGATGATACAGAAGACAAAGTCAAATTAAGTGCAAAATGGGGCGTTTCTATTGCAGAATTTCCTGCTAACGTCCATATCGCTGCTAAATCGAGGGATTATGGTGCATCAGTGTTAATGGGTGCGCCTAATTTAATTAGAGGGGGTTCTCATGTGGGTTGGATGAGTGTTGAAATAGCAGCTAAAGAGGGTGTAGTAGATTGTTTGTGTTCTGACTATCATTATCCTTCTCTATTTTATGCCCCTTTTAAATTAGCAGAAATGGGAATTATGTCCTTTGAAAAAGCCTGGGAATTAGTTTCAAATTATCCAGCTAAAGCTGCGGGGATAGGAAATAATAAAGGTAAAATTTCGACTGGTTTTGATGCCGATTTTCTATTAATTGAAAAAGATAATATTCATCTTAATAGTATTAAATCTATTTATATAAAAGGAAAAGAAGTGGCACGTTATTAATTAATAGTAAGGTGGGGAGTGCATCGGCCTACCTAAAGTGTTTTGATAGAATGAGATAAGTAAGGTCTTCATTCGACATTCTGAACAAAAACAATAAATCTGAGGACTAACATTATGCTACACAAAATTGAAATACAAGAATTGCAAGAAAATCTAGATGAATATCTCAAGCTTAAATCTCCCGTTGCTGTAACACATAAAGGTCATACTATCGGCTATTTTGTGCCAACTCCTGTGGAGATAGACTCTGAAGATATTAAATCTTTCAAAGTAGCTGCTACTAAATTGGATAAAATGTTAGCCGAGAAAGGAATTACAGAAGATGAACTCGTTGCCGAGTTTCAACAATTGCGTCAAGATCAGGAGTAGTTTTTATAATGACAATAGGTAAAAGAGTTGTTCTGGATGCTAATATTTTGATCAGGGCTGTTTTAGGCATTAAAGTTAGAAGAATTATAGAACAATTTCATGAGTCAGCACAGTTTTTTACCCCTGAAATTTGTTTTAGTGATGCCAGAAAATATTTACCTCCTTTATTTGCTAAAAGAGACTTACCAGTAGATGATGCGCTAATTGTATTACAAAAATTAACTTGTTTTGTTCAGAGTATTGACTACAATCTTTATCAAATGTATGAACTTGAAGCTAAACAAAGAATTGAGAAACGAGATATTAATGATTGGCCTATCTTAGCAACTGCATTGTTACTTGATTGTCCCATTTGGACAGAGGATGTTG
This sequence comes from Crocosphaera sp., assembly GCA_030064955.1. Taxonomy (GTDB): domain Bacteria; phylum Cyanobacteriota; class Cyanobacteriia; order Cyanobacteriales; family Microcystaceae; genus Crocosphaera. Next base: position 15,176 of record JASJDW010000074.1, on the reverse strand, counting down.
ATTTCTTTGGTACAGGTATTGCCACTTGGACAAGCGATCGCATACATCTTTACTTAGAGTAAGTTAAATTAAATTTATCTTCTACATCAAACTTTTACGAATAATTCCCGATATTTGTTCTACCAATAAAACCACCACAAAAATGACAATAATGGTCATAAAAGCTTCATCATAACGTAATAACTGCATGGAAGTAGCTAACTCTACCCCGATACCCCCTGCACCCACTAAACCCAAAACCACCGCAGAACGCACGGATGCTTCTAAAGAGTATAAAGTAGAAGCCACAAAAGAAGGCATGGTCACAGGAAGAATAGCCCCAACAATAATACCCCATTGGGATGCACCTAAAGCCCGTAACGCTTCTACTGGTTTGGGATCAATTTCCTCAATACGTTCAGCAAAAAATTTACCACAAAAACCCATCACATCAACCATAATCGCTAAAATTCCGGCACCTGCACCTAAACCCACCACAACAATAAATAATAAACCCCAAACGAGATCAGGAATAACCCGTAACAGGGTAATAAAACCGCGACTAAAGCGATAAATTACTCCATTAGGACTGGTATTTTTAGCAGCAAGGAAAGATAAAGGTAAACTAAATATAGCTCCGAAAACTGTTCCTACTAAAGCCATTTCAAAGGTTTCAATAGTGGCTTTAATGATATTAAGTAATCGATCTGGTTTCGGGGGAAATGCCTCCGCTAAAAATGCTCCCAAGCGAAAAAAACCTTTATAAATTCTCTCAGGTGTTAAGTTACTAATATATAAACCATGTAAGAAAAAAGCTAAGAGAATACCTAAACCAAACCAAATGGTAAAAGAAGGTTTACGGAAACGGGGAGGGGGTGAAGTGGTTGATTGATTTTGATAAGTATTTAATTTCATTGGGGTGGGAAGTGTGGGAAGTGTGGGGAGAATTTTTAGGGTAGATTTTGCGTTCCTTGATAGAGAAGGGTTAAGTCTTGATCCTCAAGGGATTTAACGGTGGTATCCATGTTAATTTTGCCATCCCGTAAACCAATAATACGATGACCGTATTCTTTGGCTAATTCCAATTGATGTAGGGTACAAATAACAGTTAATCCTTGTTCTCGGATAATAGACCATAATAAATCCATTACCTCTCTACCGGCTTGAGGATCAAGACTGGCAACCGGTTCATCCACTAAAATTAACTTGGGGTTTTGCATCAAAGTTCGGGCGATCGCAACTCTTTGCTGTTGTCCGCCAGATAGAGTATCGGCTCTTTGTTGGGCGATATGGGTTAAATTAACTCTATCTAGGCATTCCATAGCGCGTTTTCGCTCTGTTTCGGGGGCTGTTGCCGGAAACCAATAACGAGGGCTTCTGCTGCGTCCTAATGCGCCGTGTAAGACGTTATGGAAAGCCGATAAACTCCCCACGAGATGGAATTTTTGAAACACCATGCCAACTTGCGATCGCATTTGTCGTAATTGTTTAGCATTCAGCTTTGATAGTTGCCAATTCCCTATACAAATTTCTCCAGAAGTAGCAGTTTCTAAGCCCAAAATACAACGTAATAAGGTGGATTTTCCCGAACCATTTGCCCCTAACAATACGATACCTTCCCCTGGTTGTGCCGAGAAACTAACCTCATCTAAGGCAACTGTTCCATTGACATAAACTTTGGTAAGGTCGCTAATTTTCAGCGATAACATTGTTTCAATTAAGTACCTAGACAAAAATAAACGTGATAGTGAGAGGAAGCAGAGGTAGACTATGAACAATTACTGAACTCCTGTAACTCCTGAACTCCTGAACTCCTGAACTCCTGAAACTCCTGTAACTCCTAAACTCCTGTAAATCCTAAACTCCTGAACTCCTCTTAATCCCCAACAAATTCAGTAAAATCGTTAATACCAATGGCTTGATAAGCTTGACGAATGGGATCATAATCAGAGTCTTTTGCTTCAACTAAAGTTGAACCTTTATACTTTTCGTTGGCATCAACTGACACAATAGCCCCAATTAATTGCTCTTGATTTTCTACCATGTTCTTTTTAATTTCTTCTACATATTCGGGCTTTAGTTTATTACTAGCAATAAATACATCACTGGGTAAGAGATTTCCTTTTTTAACAATGGGATAATCTTCTGATTTGAGGTTTTTGGCTTCCATAAAGCGATCGTAGTCTAATGCTGCCCCTCCCCAAGCTTCTACGTCTTCGTTTTGAAACGCTTGTAAGTCTGCATCTCCTAACATTTTAATCTCAATATCTTTTTCGGGTTGTAACCCTGCATCAACTAAAATTTTGGTGGGGCCTAGTTGTCCGCTAGTGGAACCGAGATCAGACATGGCGATGGTTTTCCCTTTAAGATTCTCTAGGGAGTTAATACCACTGTCTTTATGGACGGCAATAACAGAACGATAGTTAGGACGGGTAATGGCAATAAACGGTACAGCCTCGGTTTTAGCTTGCATTACCACATATTCAGCAGGCCCTGTTAAGACAATATCAACTTGCTCCGATTGTAAAGCAACCGCCGCAGCAGTGCGATCAGCCACTGGAAAGAATTCTATTTCTTTACCTAATGTTTCGGCTAATGCGTCACGAAACGGTTCATAATCTCGTTGCAACTCTTCTAACCCTTGTACATCCGTGACGGCGAAACGTAATGTATCTGGTTCTCCATTAGGGTTGGTAGAAGAATTGGGAGAATTACTACTACAAGCTACCAGAAATAGTAAAGAATATACTAAAAAATTACGACGTTTCATTAATTAATAACCTGGGATTTTTACCTCACCATATCTTATTAGCAAATAATCGTATTGAAGTTAAGAATAAATTATCATTAAGTTAAATTTATTACTCTTATAATATTAAGAGACTGTTTATAAATAGAATCTTAAGACGGTAGGGTGGGCAAGTCAAAGACTTATCTAAACTAACTTCACCCTTGAAAACCTTGCCCACCTTACAAAATTCGTTGTTATTATTTCTTTAGGAACAGTCTCTAATTCACTTATTAAAAAACCACTCAAGGTATTAAAGGAGACATTCTCATGACGAAAAAGAAATTACAGTGGTGCGTGGTAAAGCTAACAATTGCTCAGCGTCTAGTAAAATTAAATCTACTCCTAAAGGAAAATTACGATTCCATTGATTTCTCAGGGTAAACCAATCAGGATTAAAACCTTGTAAAAAGACAATGTTACTATTAGCAATACCTGGCCCAGTTAAGTGTAATTTAAAATCTCCTTTTCCAATAGCTTTGCCCACTAAAATAAGAGTTGCTCCCTTTTCTGGATTAGATAAATCGCCTAAACTAATCTCGAAGTTTTCTAAAGGAGGATTAATAGCATTTTTGACAATATATTGAGCATTTTTAGCAGTTTCTAAAGGACTTTGTAATAAAAGGCGATCGCTTTGGGCAACTAAATTATCATCATCACTCCAACTAACACTTTGATCCAAAATAGTAGAAAGAATTGCCAGTAAAATTGAATCGCTTCCTATATGCTCTTTTAAGCTGACAACTTCTCCAGGAAAACTAAAACAATGGAGGAGTTTACGAAAAATTTTTTGTTGGGTTTGAGGTTGCCAAATTGAATTAACCTTCAGCATTATTTTCCTCCTGGCTTAATAAAGAAAAGTTTACCTTTGTTTTGGCTAACATTGCCCCCCGAATATGCTTTTCTTCTTCTCTTTTTTTCATACCTAATTCAATATAATAAGCAACTTTTTCCCAACCTGGAAGTTGATTAGCCATCACCGCATCACAAACTGCTAACGCAACTGCTAAATCTTCAGAATCTGTCATCACTTGGGCTGCTCCATCATAACTTTCTCCTTGTTCATTTATCAAACTTAAATAAGCATTAGCAATAGGAATTTCTCCGAGATAATAGGGTTCATGAAAAACTCCATCTTGCAGGGTTAAAAGACTTAAGCCATTTTGGGGTAACATTCGATGTTTAATCTGCCAATTTTTAGTAATTTCTTCAGCTAAATTACAGATAGTTTCTAGAGAATGAGCCGTTAATGCTTTGACCCATAAAGAACGTTTATAAGTCATCATAAAACTTGCTTCCTTAACCAAGTCGATAAATAGTCAATGGTGATGATTGTCAAAAGAATAATTAACATCAAAGTAGCTGCTTTTTCATAGTTAAAAAACCTAAGATTTGTATTCAGTTCAACCCCGATACCGCCAGCACCCACTAACCCTAATACAGTGGCCATGCGAACGTTACGATCAAAAATATAAAGAGTATAACCGATCGCCTCTTGTAAAATAGACGGCCAAGCTGCATACATAATTAACTGTAAGGTGTTAGTCCCAGTAGCAGTTACTCCCTCATAAACCCCTTTATCAACTCGTTCCATACTTTCAGCCAAAAATTTACTTAAAAACCCTGTCGTATGAATTCCCAGAGCTAATAAACCAGGCAGTGGCCCTAAACCCAATGCTGCGACAAAAACTAAGGCTAAAACTAAATCAGGCATCGCACGACAAAAGTTAAGAATTTCTCTTGCTATTCGATAAATCAAGGGGTGAGGTGAGAGATTTTTAGCTGCTATGGGTGCTAAGAAAAAACTTAAAATTAGAGCTAAAACTGTACCCCAAAAAGCAATGATAACTGTAACAACCATCAACCACAGATATTGAGAAAACTCACTAAAATCTGGGCGAGTATAACGACTTAAATATTCAGTGATATTTCCACCGCTACGGAGTAATTCTCCAAATGGCAACTGTAAATAAACTAAACAAATAATCGTTAAGACTAATACAATTCCAAATATTACAAGTGGCCAGTTAAACGGTTTAGGTGGTAACTTAGACATGATCATGTTTTCAGTTAATTAAATAACCTCAGTTCGGTTTAAGGAATTGGTCAATTGTGATACAAGGCAGGAGTATAGGAGTTCAGGAGTATAGGAGTTCAGGAGTATAGGAGTTCAGGAGGGCAGGCTTAGCCCGATGCTCCGCAGCAGAATTTAAGCATTTTTCCCCTTCTTCCTGCTTCCTCTGCTTCCTACCCCTCTGCAATTTTCTTATCCCGAACTGACGTTAACTAATGAGAGAGAAGAATGCTATCAATAAATATTCTCCCTGCTCTTTTCTAGCAAACATTTAGCAATTTCAGATAATATAAGAACGTAGTTGAGTTGATAAATAATCTAAAATCGTCACCATCAGATAAATTGCCAAAACAATTAAAATCAAACGACTATAATTGAATAGGCGAATGGAAGAAATCAACTCATAACCAATCCCACCTGCACCGACAAAACCCAATACCGTCGCTGAGCGAATATTATTATCGAGAATATAAAGGGTTGTTCCGATAAAATCAGGCATTGCTTGGGGCAACATCGAAAAATGAACCTTTTGTAACCAATCTGCCCCTGTTGCTTGTACCCCTTCAATCATTCCTACATCAACCACTTCAATACTTTCAGCGAAAAACTTACCCATAAACCCCGTTGTGACAAATGTAAGGGCTAAAATACCAGGGAAAGGGCCTAATCCCAAGGCAGAAACAAAAAGCAACGCCCAAACAATCTCAGGTAACGCTCTCATAAAACTAAGCAAATTTCTGACAAAATGAAAGACAATGGGCAAAGGACTACTATTTCTCGCTGCTAAAATTCCCAATGGTAAGCTAAAACAACAAGAAAACACGGTACTTAAAAAACCCATCGCAATGGTTTCAAGCATTTTATTGGTAAGGGTTGGGAGATAACTCCACTCAGGAATTGTCAGTAAATTAGAGACAAAATTGAAGAAGTTACCAGTGGATTTAACGATAGTAATGGGGTTAAATTCTACAAGGGGCGCAGTTACCAGCAAAATGAACATAGGGATAATAATAAACAGAATACTCCCAACGCTTGGTAATCCATTTTGAGTCGGCCAATATTTAGGCCACAGCAATATTTTCATGATCCTCTTTGTGATAAATTGTCTCTAGGAGACTATCATTAAGCAGATTAACAGGCTGATCATCAAATACCACTTTCCCCTGTTTAATGCCAATAATGCGATCGGCAAACTGCATGGCCAAATTAACTTGGTGTAAACTTGCTAATACCGTTACCCCATCTTCTTTGCAGATTTTGAAAAGAAGTTCCAGAATTTCTAAGCTTGTGGCAGGATCTAAACTAGCTACTGGTTCATCAGCAATAATGATCTGGGGTTTTTGGACTAAAACACGGGCAATGGCTACCCGTTGTTGTTGTCCTCCCGATAAATTATTAGCCCTCTGCCAAACTTTATCCGTTAATTCAACCCTTTCTAACGCCCAGTGAGCTAACTTATAATCTTGTTTGGTAAAAAGATAAAAAAGACTCTCCCACCAACGACGATAATAAGAACGCCCAATTAATACATTAGTCATGACATTGAGGCGATTCACCAAATTAAACTGTTGGAAAATCATCCCCACTTTGGCTCGAACATGACGCTGATTTTGTGGGGTTAACTTCCGTTGATCAATGATAATCTCTCCTTGGGAGGGGGTTTCCAAGCCGTTTACCATGCGTAACAGCGTCGATTTTCCAGCACCTGAAGATCCTAGAATAACCGTAAATTCTCCTGGATTAATGGTTAAATCTGTTCTCTGGATTGCTTGAAAACCATTGTTAAACGTCTTCGTCACTCCTTTAAATTCAATGGTAGTCATGATGGCAGTTTTCAATTGAGTGTATCAATATTCGGTGTTAGGTTGAGTGTGGGAGGGGTGGGGAGTGTGGGGAGAATTTTTTTTCTTAGTCTATTGATATAAAAACCACTGTGAAAAAATCCTTATTTGAGAATTTCCTCTTTTTGCAAACCTAACTGTTGCACAATATCCCGAATCACTTGATAGTCTTTAGCGGTTACTTCTTCATAACGAGCTAAGGTACCATAACCTGTCACTTCAATTTCATTATGAGCATTAAGAATAACTTCTTTGATCTGGGCTTTAATTTCGGGATCTAAATCAGCACGATAGGTTAGAGGGGAACCTGGAATGGGATCAGATGTTTCTAAAACACGGAGATCGTTATCTTTAATTAAGCCCTTTTCCAGCATCTTTTCGTGGGTGATATCATTACTTCCTGCTGCTGCTACTGTCTTATTTTTCACTGCCAACTGTGCTGCATCATGAGAACCTGCATAAGTAACCTTGCCAAAAAACTGATCAGGCATTTCTCCCGTAGTTTTTTTTACCATATAGCTAGGCACTAATGATCCTGATGTGGAAGCCGGATCAACAAACGCTACATCAGCCCCTTTTAAATCAGCGATGGATTTAGCAGGAGAATCTTCTGGCACAAAAATCATACTTTGATAGGTAGAAGTCCCCCCTTCTTTAACTCCCACAGCAAAAGCCTCCGCTTCTGCTTCTTGTTCAGCTAAAACATAAGAAAGAGGGCCAAACCAAGCAATATCAACGCGATCGCGTTTCATCGCTTCAATAACACCAGCATAATCAGTGGCTTGAAAGACTTTAACCGGCATTCCGATTTTTTCTTCTAAATGAGCGCGCATTGGCTCAAATTTAGCCAACATTTCTTCGTTGTCTTCTGCTGGAATTAAACCCATAATAATTTCAGACTTAGCTGGTGAGGATACCTCCTGAGGAGCGTTTTCGGCGGTTTGGGAATTATTAGTACATCCCCCAAATAAAGGCAAAAAAACTAATGCCCCCAACAGCAATTGACGACGTAACATAAATTTTCCTAGATTAAGATGAAATAAACGACTAAGGTTAGTTTTTGAATAGTTCATCCATAGCTTAAGGACGGAAAATTAAATCCCTTTTAATTTTGGAATAAATTTTGATTATAAATTTGTTCGGACAAGTTACCTAAGTTGGTGACGTTCTCCCGCCGTTAACCGCTTAGGCGGTATAACGGGGGCTTCTAAAATAGAGATAGCTGAACATACTCTTTTTCAGAAGTTTCCTGCTTCACGGGCTGTCTATTGACTAAGCCTCCACAGGCAGACGGGATGAGACCCACCCCATGTATTTCTAAAGCCTTCTTGATTCAGTCGCTCATGGGGGAAACCCCCAAGACCGCGCTGAATCGCTTTTTGAGAATATTAACTGCGGCGTTTTCATCGCGATCCATCGTTAAATTACATTTCGGACATTCATGTAATCTAACTGATAGAGTTTTCGGGACTTTATGACCACAGTAGGAGCAATTTACTGTCGTTCCATGAGGACTAACTTTAACAAACCAGACACCGCGTTTTACCGCCACTGCTTCTAGTTTTGTTAAGAAATTTCCCCAAGCGACATCTAAAATACTCTTAGCTAATTTAGTTCTAGCTAACCCTTTGATGTTTAAGTCTTCACAAGCAATAAAGTCATGATTGTTGACCAACCAATGTGCTATTTTGTAGTGCCAATCTTTTCGATATCTAGAAATCTTTTGATGAGTTAAAGCTATTCTTTTTTGTTGCTTCTCATAGTTTTTTGAACCCTTAACTTTTCTAGCTAATTTACGTTGTTGACGAGCTAAATGCTGTTGTTGATTGCGATAAATCTTTTTAACGGCAACTGTTTCTCCTTGACTGGTAGTCAAAAACTCTTTCAATCCCAGATCAATTCCCACTACTGATTTAATATTATCTATGGGGATAATATTGGGAATATTATGATCTTCTGCTGTTAAGCAAACATAATATCCATCAGCCTTTTTGACAATCGTAGCAGTTTTGAGGACAAAACCATCGGGAATCGGACGATGAACAACTACAGGAATAGCTCCCCATTTCTTTGTCCAAATACAATTATTAGAAAACTTGATAACAGCTTTCGGATGATTAACTCTCGAAAAACTAAAAGACCTTAATTGACCAGATTTCTTGAATCTAGGTCGTCCTCTTCTTCTTGGTGCGCGTTCCCTTGCGCCATGCGATGGCGCGGGGTCGCATCCGCTTTTCCCTTTTTTGTCTGGTATTAGCCATTTTTTCCAGGCTTTATCTAATCTTTGAAGATTCATCTGTTGAACTTCGCAGTAAATATTTTTATAGTCGGGGAAGAGGATTTTTGTCTGTTTTAAGTCTGATTGTTGAGTGTAATAATTAACTTTTTCTGTTATTTCTCCTATAGGTTCACTAATTAAATTACATCTATCAATGGCACATCGAGTCCGTCTTAACCAGTCCAAACGCTGACCTAGTGCATAGTTCCAGTGACGACGCAGGAGTTCTAACCACTGGTCTATACACTCTGCTTGTTGAGGAGATGGCTTGATTCGGTACTCGAATGTCAGTATCATAATACTATCATTGTAACACTTATCGTTGTTGATGAACAATAGTTATAGTAAAGAAAATAGGTCAGTTTATTTACTTACTGCACACATTGTCTTAGTGACTAAGTATCGCAAACAGGTTATCAACTCTGACATCCTATCTCGTTTACAACGAATTTTCACAGATACTTGCAGTAAATGGGATTGTCGATTAGTTGAATTTAACGGAGAAATCGATCATGTTCATCTACTTGTTGAGTTTAATCCTAAAGTTCAACTTAGTAAATTTATTGCTAATTTAAAAACTGTTTCTTCTCGTTTAATCAGAAAAGATTTTTCAGATCATTTAACTCAATTTTATGGCGAAAAACCTGTGTTCTGGACTGGTTCTTATTTTATTGCTACTTGCGGTGGCGTAACGATTGAACAACTCAAACAATATGTTGAAAAACAAACCAATCCTGTTTAAAAGGATGCTACGCAGTTTATTTTTTGGTCGGTAATTCCCGAGTGGCTGTCTGTCGAGGTCTCCTCGACAGTTTATACGCCACGTCTCTCGTTAACATTCGTATAACGGGAGACCCCTTACCGACATTAAAGTTGGTTTTTAGTGGCGTTCTTTAATCATAACGTAACCTAGATTAAAAACAGTATAAAAATGTCACAGATAAAATGTTCCACTTTAAGATATCCCTAGTTTTTGTAATATAGATTTTGTAGACACAACATGACGACTTAACCCTAATTTTTCGGGTTCAATGCCTAGGGATAAAGCCACTAATTGGGGTAAGTGCAACACAGGTAAACCGAGTTTTTCTCCAATCACGTTTTCTACTTCTGGTTGTCTAGAATCTAGGTTTAAATGACACAGAGGACAAGGGGTAACTAAACAATCTGCTCCTGCTTCTATGGCTTCTTTAATATGATTTCCTGCCATTTTAAACGATTGTTCTGTAGCATAACTTGACAGTGGCCAACCACAACATTGTGTCCTTCCTTGATAATAAATCGGGGTAGCTCCCACTGTACGAAAAACATTTTCTAAGGATTCGGGTTGAAATCGATTGTCATAGGGCAGTTTGTCTTGTGTTCTTAATAAATAACAACCATAAAACGCTGCACACTTTAACCCAGAAAGTTTACGTTTTACTTTTTTAGCTAACGCATCTAATCCATAATCAGCCACTAAAGCCCATAATAAATGTTTAACCTCTGTACTCCCATGATAGGGGGAACACTGCTCTTTTTTGAGAAAGTCGTTGACCTTCTCAAAATAAATAGGATCATTACTTTTAGCCTCTTTTAATCGTTCATCGACATGGCCAATTACCCCTTGACAGGTGCTACAATGGGTTAATAGAGGTAAATTTAGGGATTCTGCTAAAGCAATGTTTCTCGCGTTAACCGTATCTTCTAATAGTTGAGAATCTTCTTTATAGGTTCCTGAACCACAACAGGCAGCTTTTTTTAGTTCAATTAATTCTATGCCTAAAGCTTCTGTTAAAGCTGCGGTTGATAAATACAGTTCACGGCAAGCTCCTTGGGCAACACAACCTGGATAATAAGCGTATTTTAGCATTTAATTTCAGAGATGGACTTCAATATCAACAATTTTCCCTTGTAAAAACCCTATCTAACTCAAAGTTTATTAGATAGGGATTCTTGAGTCAATTGTATTTAACAACATTCGAGTAGAGACGTTTCCTGAAACGTCTCTACAACTTCTGATTCCATTCAAGCAAATCCTTTTCCCTTAGTTGTAGCAGGAAGGGATAAACAATGTTCTATTTGTTGATATAACTTATCTTCATCAAGATTTTGTCCAATCAAAACGAGTTGATTTTTGGGAGTTCCTTTCCATTCATCATCTTCTAAGGTAAACCGTTTACCACTAAGGTGAAAAATGTGACGTTTCTCACTTTCGTTAAACCATAAAATACCTTTAGCCCGAAAGACATTAGCGGGTAATTGATTGTCTAGAAAATATTGAAACTTGCGAATCGCAAAGGGTTGATCGCTTTCAAAAGAAATGGAAGTAAATCCATCATTTTCTAGGTGATGGGAATGATGTTCATGGTGGTGATGATCGTGATCGTGATCGTGATCATGATCATGGTGATGGTGGTGATGATCATGATCGTGATCATGGGTTGCTTCTTCGTGATCAAAATATTGATCTGACTCAAACAACCCTACACTGAGAATTAAAGGTAAGGGAACTTGGGACTTTTGAGTGCGTAAAATTCTAGCAGACTCTTTAATATCTCTAATGCGAATTTCTAAACCATCCACATCTCCTTCGTCCACTAAATCAGTTTTATTGAGAACAATAATATCCCCGTAAGCAATCTGACTATGAGCAGCTTCTGAGTTAAATAAATCTAAACTAAAATTAGCACAATCTACCATTGTAACGATAGAATCAAGACGGGTCATGTCCCTTAATTCTGTTCCTAAAAAAGTCAGTGCCACTGGTAAGGGATCAGCTAATCCTGTGGTTTCAACAATTAAATAATCAACTTTTTCAGGTCGTTCTAAAACCTTGTAAACAGCTTGGACTAAATCTTCATTAATGGTACAACAAACACAGCCATTATTTAGTTCCACCATATTATCATCGGTGGTAACAATTAGCTCATTGTCAATACCAATTTCCCCAAATTCATTGACTAAAACTGCGGTTTTAATACCTTCTTGATTGGTGAGAATATGATTAAGAAGGGTAGTTTTTCCACTCCCGAGAAATCCTGTAATAATGGTGACGGGTAAACCCTGTTTAGGTGCGTCCATTGTGTCAGAATTTCCTAACTTTTTATCCACTGTCTGCATAATCTTTCCATTAGTACAATTTCAAAAGACTGAAAGTAAGGTTATCATCCTATAACTTCAATGATAACGAAAAATAATTGACAACAATCTTTTGTCTCACCCTTATATTATAGAGCAAGGTTAAATTATTAGGCTAACAAAAAAAAAGCCGGGGATTCCGGCGCGATTAAGTTTGGAAAGGAAAGAGAATAATCTATGATTACCTAACTCTTTTAATCTTGATTGGAGTCAGGAGACTGGGGATGAATTTGTTCCGCTTCCGGACAATCATCAGAAACGAAAATTTCTGAGTTGTATCTGGGAACAGAGGCTAATTTTTGGCTTACTGAACCAATACTTTCAAGTCTGACCATTTCTTCCCAAGAACTGACTTCGTCGTCCTCTTCGGTTTCATAACGAATGGTTACTAAGTCTCCTTCCAAGGAAACAATAGTGGCACATTCGATCCAACGTTGCTGATCCCGCAAGAACAGACAAACTTCTCGGCCTTCTGTACAAAGTTGATAAATCTTGCGGTGTAGCATAGATATCTCCTTAGCAGGTAAAAATCTTTGATGACTTTACCTTAACATTAAAAATACTTTCTGGGCTACGTTAAGAAGACTGTTTTTTGTAAAGAATTTTTCGTTCGGTTAAAAGTAAATGTTAAACAGCATCACTTAAATACGATGTAGACCGATGATTGCAAAGATACATGGTTAATCAAGGAGAATGCAATCTATATCTACATTGCCATTAAGAAGATGTTAAATTAATCTTCATCCCATGCTTCAACCACTAATACTTCGCTAACGGGATCTTGCATGGTAAAACCAAACTCTAATAGTTCCTTTTTCCAGTAAGACCAGTCATTTCCGTATAGAAGGGCTAATTTCCATAGACTATCACCGGGTTTGAGAACGTTTGATTCTACTAGAGAGGAAACCTTGCGTTGAAACTTCATCATAGGATGAGCGACTTGATTAGTCATAGACTCAATTAATTTGCGTTTACTAAATTTTACAAATGCTCTGTTGAGCAACACTTCTCTTGATAGGTTTGTGTCTTATTAAATCGTAGATATATATCCTAGGGAATGTGTTGAGAAGTATTTTCACTCTCTCAGTTATAACTGATTGATTCAATTTTTGCAAGTCTTTTGACTCAAAAGTTCGGGAATCACTACCTAGATCTTTCATTGATCTCAGCTTAAGACTGATATTCTGAAGCCACAATCATCGAGCCAATCCCGCGATCGGTAAAGATTTCCAGTAGAATAGCATGGGGGATGCGACCATCAATAATATGGGCAGCCCGAACTCCTTGAGCGAGCGATCGCACACAACAATTCACTTTTGGGATCATTCCTCCCCCTACGATACCTTGAGCAATCAAGTCCCTGGCTTGTTTAATATCTAGTTTCGTTAACAATGTATTGGGATCTTTATAATTTTCCAGAATGCCTGGAGTATCAGTTAACAAAATCAATTTTTCTGCCCCCAAGGCTGCTGCAACTTCGCCGGCAAAGGTATCAGCATTAATATTGTAAGGCTGTCCCTTTTCATCGGCGGCCACGGAGGAAATAACAGGAATATAGTTATTGGTCACTAAAGAATGAACAATTTTGACATTAACTTTACTGACTTCTCCGACAAAACCAATATTTTCTTGATCCACAGGACGGGCTTTAACTAAGTTACCATCTTTACCGCATAGTCCTACTCCTTGCCCGCCAGCTTTATTAATTAATGAGACTAACTCTTTATTAACGCGACCGACTAGAACCATTTCTACCACATCCATCGTCGCAGCATCCGTGACCCTTAATCCATCTTTAAATTGAGCTTCAATACCTAGTTTATCTAACCAACTATTAATCTCTGGTCCTCCACCATGAACCACCACTGGATGAACCCCCACACAAGCGAGGAAAATGATATCCCGAATCACTTTATCTTTAAGGGAACTATCTTTCATGGCAGCCCCTCCATATTTGATGACCACAGTGCGTCCAGCGAATTGTTGGATGTAGGGAAGGGCTTCGCTTAAAACTCGGACACGGTTAGCATCCGCTTCTTGAATATGGTCTTTTTCGCTACTCATAGATTAATAATAATAACTCACATAGCATTAAGAATGATAGCATTATTATTGGTAATTTGGTGATAGTTTTAATTATAAAATATTATTAAACTGTATTTGGCTTTCAATAATAGTAATAAAAAACATCAAAAAACAAAAACTGTGAATAAGGAAATATCTCAGGAATGGTTAGGATTAATGATTGGTAATTCTCGATTACATTGGGGATATTTTCAGGGTAAAAGTTTACAAATAACTTGGGATACAATTCATCTTCAAGAAATGGTTAATCCTTTGATATTACCTGATGGTTGTCGTCCTTGTAATATTTCTACTACCTTACCTTTAATGGTTGCTTCTGTAGTTCCTTCTCAAACCAAACTATGGCAAAATTATCAAAACTTTAATCTGATTAAGTTAGAAGATATACCCTTAAAAAAGCTTTATGCAAGCATGGGAATTGATCGCGCGTTAGCTGCATTGGGTGCAGGAGACAGGTATCAGTTTCCTTGTTTAGTAATTGATGGTGGTACCGCTTTAACTTTAACAGGAATTGATCGCGATCGCACTTTTATCGGGGGAGCTATTTTACCCGGATTAAAGTTACAATTTGATTCATTATCAAGCAAAACAGAAGCCTTACCTAATATTAATTTACCGAAACAATTAGGCGTTCGTTGGGCAAATGATACCGAAAATGCGATCATTAGTGGTATTTTATATACGCTGTTAAGTGGAATTAAAACGTTTATTGATGATTGGTTAAATAAGTATCCTGACAGTAAAGTTATTTTAACCGGTGGAGATGCTGAAAAATTATATAATTATTTGCAACAAGAAGATTATGAATTATTGGAAAATTTGACAGTAGATCAAAATCTAATTTTTTGGGGAATGCGATCGCTTTATCTTTCAGGTTTGTATATTTAGGAATAAGTTATTTATTAATATTTTTCTATAATATCCTGCTAGGGAGTTAAACTTATTCATCTTCCTTTCCTCGTATTAGAAAGCGTACCTCTTCTAGTAAAACATTGAATCGTTGATCACTTT
>JASJDW010000073.1 GCA_030064955.1 Crocosphaera sp. | reverse complement strand
CGAACTTTTATCAGCCTATTTACCTTGTGTTTATGAGAAAACTGAAACAATTTGTAATATTAATAGCCATTTCCTTATTTTGCATCAGTTGCAGTCAAGTCCCTTCCACCCTCAATAACCCTTGGAAAACACTGTCCTTAGAAACCGATGTCACTTTTGCAGACATTGCCTTTACCGGTGATCCCGATCACGGTTGGTTAGTGGGGACAAAAGCAGCCCTGTTTGAAACCACCGACGGTGGGGACTCTTGGGAGGAACGGAAACTAGACCTCGGTGACGAAAAAATCAGCTTTACTGGGGTTAGTTTCAACGAGGATGAAGGCTGGATCACAGGGAAACCTGCTATCCTCTTGCATACCGAAGATGGCGGGCAAAACTGGTCCCGTATCCCCTTAAGCGAAAAGCTACCCGGTGCGCCGGATGGGGTGGTTGCCCTTGCCCCTGAAACCGCCGAAATGGTCACCAACTTAGGGGCTATCTATAAAACCGATAACGGGGGCAAAAGTTGGTCTGCGTTAGTCGAAGGGGCTGTGGGTGTCGCTCGTAACATTGAACGATCGCCCAATGGTCGTTACGTCGCTGTTTCTGCGCGGGGTAACTTCTATTCCACCTGGGAACCTGGACAAAGCGAATGGACCCCCCATAACCGTAATTCATCCCGAAGATTACAAGCCATGGGTTACAGTGAAGAAGGAGGACTCTGGTTAATTGCCAGAGGGGGACAACTCCAGTTTACTCCCCCAGAAGATTTAGAAGACTGGCAAGAAGTGGTTTATCCTGAACCCTCTACCAGTTGGGGTTTACTCGATTTAGCCTACCGCACCCCCGAAGAACTTTGGGTGGCCGGTGGTAGTGGCAATTTATTGGTAAGCTCTGATAATGGGGAAACCTGGAAGAAAGATCGCGCCATTGAGAGTGTTCCCTCTAACCTCTATAAAATCGTTTTTGTTAATGCTGAAAAGGGTTTTATTTTGGGACAAGATGGTATCTTACTCAAATATGAACCCACATCAGAGGCAGCTTAAAACCGTCTCATTTAAAGAAGTCTATCGGACTGTTTCACAATCGTAGTAGACTAGATTTTGCCATTCATCGTTAATTTCAGAGGAGAAACTACAAATGTCAGGTGTTACCGGAGAACGTCCATTTACCGATATTGTTACCAGTATTCGTTACTGGGTTATCCATAGCATTACCATCCCCATGTTATTTCTTGCGGGTTGGTTGTTTGTGAGTACCGGGTTAGCTTATGATGCTTTTGGGACTCCTCGTCCTGATGAGTATTTTACTCAAGAGCGTCAAGAATTACCCATTATTGAAGACCGTTATGAAGCGGGTAATCAAATTAAAGAGTTTAATAAGTAGTTTAGTTTAGAAGAGGTTTAAAACAATGGCAGACAACAATCCTAATCAACCTATCAGTTATCCCATTTTCACCGTAAGATGGCTATCCGTTCACGCTTTAGCCGTTCCTACCGTTTTCTTTGTCGGTGCGATCGCCGCTATGCAATTTATTCAAAGATAGGAGTTATTCATGGATAGAAACCAAAACCCCAACCGTCAACCAGTAGAATTGAACCGTACATCCTTATATTTAGGATTGCTTTTAATTGCGGTTCTCGGCATTCTTTTTTCCAGCTATTTCTTTAACTAATTCATTTTTTTCAGGTATATCTAGGAGGTAAAATCATGTTTGCAGAAGGTAGAATTCCCCTTTGGCTTGTCGGTTTAATCGCTGGTATCGGTGCGATTTCCGTTCTCGGCCTTTTCTTCTATGGAGCTTATGCTGGTTTAGGATCTTCTATGTAGAAGTACATTAATAATTCTCCAATAACCGCCTATTATAAATAGGCGGTCTTTTTTTGTTTGGTAAGGGTTATACGGCAGCCATAACTTCAGTTTCTTTAGCTTGCATGACTTTCATTAAATCTAACATCCGACAAGAATAACCCCATTCATTGTCGTACCAAGAAATCACTTTAAAGAAGTTAGAATTTAATTCCATACCGGCTTTAGCATCAAAAATACTAGAGTGATAATCTCCTTCAAAGTCCATAGAAACCACATCTTCATCGGTGTAACCTAATACTCCTTTTAACTCACCTAAAGCTGCTGTTTTCATGGCTTCACAAATAGCTTCATAACTGGTAGCTTTTTCTGTTTTAAAGGTTAGATCAACCACAGAAACATCAGGAGTAGGAACCCGTAAAGCCATACCGGTTAATTTACCCTTTAATTCAGGGATCACCAGAGTCACCGCTTTAGCAGCCCCTGTGGAGGCGGGAATGATATTTTGGGCTGCCCCTCGTCCTCCCCGTAAATCTTTCTTGCTAGGCCCATCTACGGTGGGCTGAGTGGCTGTCATGGCGTGTATGGTGGTCATTAACCCTTCTGCTAAGCCGAAGTTATCGTTGATCACTTTAGCAATGGGGGCTAAACAGTTGGTGGTACAACTGGCGTTAGACAAAATATAATCTTTGGTAGGGTCATATTGATGATGGTTCACCCCGACAACAAAAGTATTGACTTTTTCAGGATCTTTCGTTGGTGCAGAAATAACCACCCGTTTTGCTCCGGCTTTGAGGTGTTTACTGGCGGTTTCATGGGTGGTGAATAAACCAGTAGACTCGACTACATAATCTACCCCAATTTGTCCCCAAGGTAATTCTTCGGGGTTGCGAATGGCAAAACAGGGGATAAATTTACCATTGACAACAATACCATCTTCTCTTGCTTCTACGGTTCCATTAAAACGTCCGTGAGTTGAATCATATTTGAGTAAATAGGCGATATTCTTAGCAGGAACGAGATCGTTAATACCTAAAAATTCAAAATCAGGGTTATTAATACCTGCCCTAAATACTAATCTACCAATACGGCCGAACCCGTTAATACCTACTTTGATTTTTGCCATGAGAGAAACTCCTTAAAAAATGAACAATTTTTGAACTTGAAGGGAAAAAATAATGCTGTTTGTTTATCCCGTTGAAGGAAGATTAATTACTCATATACTAGGATTGTTTGGGGAAATTCTCTCAATATGAACAAAGTTTTTAGATTGTTGATCGCCCCTAATTGTAATGTTAAGCTTAAAGACGTTAACCGCATAACAAAAATTTACAGTAATAGTTAAAATAAAATTAATTTTTACGAGAAAAATAGGTCAAAGTTAGAACTCAAAGTCAACCTAAACTTAAGATATCTTCTTTTCATTCTGGTGCATTCTGGTATAATGAAAACTCCGATGGTGAATTGTTAATCTAGCAATCTTCGATTAAGTAATTAAATGGAGACAATATTTTCTAACATTAATCCAGGTGATGTCATTGCTTTTTCTGGTAATGGACTAGATTCTAAGATTATTCGCTGGTTCACTCGCAGTCCTTATAGTCATGTTATCGTTGTATTGGATACCAAGAATACAGATGAAAAACCGAAAGAAATTCTCATTGCAGAATCGACAACTTATACAACTGTACCTAACTTCAACGAACAGAAATGTATAAAAGGAGTCCAAGTTCATCTCTTAAGCCATTGGCTCGATGCCTACAAAACTTGTGGAAAAGCATGGTGGTTTCCCCTAAAGCAAAAGTTATCTCAAGATAAGATAACTCAAATGCAATCATGGTTATGGCATCACTATCATAGTCAAACACCCTTTGCTTGTCATAAAAGTGTAGTTGCTGGATTGACAAGAAATAAATATTTTGATTCAGAAATACCAGAAAAATTAACAAAAACAAATACTGGTTTTTTTTGTTCTGAACTTGTCACTGAAGCTTTACAAATAGCTGGTATTATTAATTGTAAAATTAATCCAGCTTACCAAACACCTAAAGATTTAATGAATCTGGATTGTTTTCAAGAACCAAAGCTGATTTTATGATAATTTAATTCAAACATTATGTTAAAAATAGACCGATTATTAGATTTTGGGTTTCGTTCAATACATCAAAATAATCTAGTTTATGTGACTTGTTGGGAAGATCCCAGACTAGATAGAATGGCCATGAAGCTAACCGAAAATGATACAGTTCTGGTTTTAACTTCAGCAGGATGTAATGCTCTTGATTATGCACTTGATGCACCAGAACACATTTATGCTGTGGATGTTAACCCTCGTCAAAATGCTTTACTGGAATTAAAAATTGCCGGAATTAAAGAACTTGATTACCGTAGTTTTTTTAAACTTTTTGGAGAAGGTTATTTATCCAACTTTACTGAAGTTTATCAAAAACTTCGTGTTCATTTATCTCCTTTTACTCAACAATACTGGGATAAGAATGGGTTAAGATACTTTGCTGGCAAATCTCCCTTTTTCTTTAATGGGACAACAGGGACTTTTGCTCGATTGATTAATTTTTATATTGATAATATAGTTAAGCTTCGGGATGATTTTAATGAACTATTAAAAGCTCAGACAACGGAAGAACAACGTCGAATATATGACAAAAATATCAATGATAAGTTTTGGCAAAAATATCTTCATTATCTGATGAATAGTGACTTAACACTTTGGATGCTTGGGGTTCCTCCTGAACAAAGAAAACAAATGGAACCCTATTTAAAAAAGGGAGTAGCTGGATTTGTAGAAGATTGTTCTCGGACAGTTTTTAGCGAAATTCCGATCTGGGATAATTACTTCTGGAGAGTTTTTCTTGAAGGTAAATATACTCCCAATTGTTGCCCAGAATATTTGAAGCCAGAAAATTTTCAATTACTAAAAGCTGGATTGGTTAATCGTGTTTCAGTCCATACCAATACAGTAGCTCAATTTTTAGAGGAGCAAAATGTCAAGATTTCTCATTTTGTTTTACTTGATCATATGGATTGGCTTTCTAATTATCAATATGAAGAGCTAAAGCGAGAATGGCAAGCTATTATTGATCGCTCTAAAGAGAAATCACAAATTTTGTTCCGCAGTGGGGGTTTTAAAGTTGAATATGTTGATCCTATTCCTGTCTCTATCAAAGGTCGAGATTATTATTTAGGAGATATACTTAATTACCAAAAAGATTTAGCAGAACTATTGCATTTAAAAGACCGTGTTCACACTTATGGAAGTTTTTATATTGCAGATTTAGTAATAGCTTAAGGAGAAAAGAATGTCATTTGTAGCTGATTTGATTGAAGATATTAACGTACTGTACAACTTAATTAAACCGATTCAAGGTGCTACCCATCAAGAGAGATTAGAAAGCTTCTATAAAGGTCAAGCTCAGAGTTACGATAGTTTCCGTAAACGTCTACTTCAAGGCAGAGAAGAACTATATAAATCTCTACTACAATACCCTGGAGATGTTTGGCTAGATTTGGGAGGTGGAACAGGAGCTAATCTTGAATCAATCGATGCAAACCTTAGCCAATTCAAGAAGTTCTACATTGTTGACTTATGTCCTTCTTTGTTGGAAATAGCAAAACAGCGAATTATTACCAAAGGATGGTCTAACGTTGAAACCGTTGAAGCCAATGTTATTGAATTTACTCCACCAGAGAAAATGGTTGATGTCATCACATTTTCCTATTCCTTAACTATGATTCCAGATTGGTTTGTAGCCATCGATAAAGCGTTAGAGTTATTAAAACCTGGTGGCGTAATTGGCGTTATTGATTTTTATGTTTCTCGTAAATATCCTCTAGCACAATGGTCTTCCCATTCGGTATTTTCTCGTTATTTCTGGCCAGCATGGTTTGCAAAAGATAATGTCTTTTTATCTTCTGAACATCCGCCTTATCTTCATCATCGCTTTGAGTCAGTTCAATTTATCGAAAAAATGGCAAATCTTCCATTCTTACCTGGGGTTAAAGTTCCTTATTATACCTTTATCGGTAGGAAAAAAGTTGATTATAGTTAAGTATTATGATCGAAATAACTTGACCTGATCTTATTGCTAATTAATTATGTCCTTAATTTCATTCCCTCAACTAGCTAATTTACAATCTACTCATAATGATAGTGAGCAGCGATTAATTTTGACTGGCATTTCTTGGCAACAATACGAACAGTTATTAGACTCACTGGGAGATAGTGCTACTTATCGAACTAGCTATCTAGAAGGAGTGTTAGAAATTATGTCACCAAGTCGCCGTCATGAAGTTACTAAAGAAAATATAGGAAGGTTATTAGAAGTTTATTTAGAAGTAGCAGAAATTGACTTTTGGGGACTGGGTTCGACAACATTGCGAGTCGAAGAAGGACAAGCAGGAAAAGAACCTGATAAATGTTATTGTTTTGAAACAGAAAAAGAATTTCCTGATCTCGCTATTGAAGTGATTATTACCAGTGGAAACATTTACATATTAAAGCTTTATCGTCGTTTAGGGGTTAAGGAAGTTTGGTTATGGGAAAATGAGCAACTTCATATTTATTGGCTCGAAAATGACCAATATTCTCTCAAAGAAAAAAGTCAACTTTTACCGAATCTTGATCTTAACTTACTCTGTCAATTTATTAATCATCCTAATCCTCGTTTAGCTATGAAAGAATTTAGAGAACAATTAATAATTAATAATAAGTGAAACAGAGCCATAAGATTAACAATAGGTTAAGTTGAAATGTCAAAAAAATACCAAATTGAAATTGCCGTAATTATTATAAAGTATTATAATAACCGATAAGTCCTAATCCTGGCTTCATCAACAGGAAAAGGTAAATAATTTAGCCTGTTAAATACTGAAAATAAGACATAATTGGAGTTATAATCAATGGTTGCAACACCTGATAAACCAAAAATACAAGAAACTCCCTTATCTGCCGAAGAATTGAGAAAAATTCATGCTTACTGGTGTGCTTGTAATTATTTAGCCGTTGGCATGATCTATTTAAAAGATAATCCTTTACTTAAAGAAACCTTAACCGAAGACCATGTAAAAAATCGTTTATTGGGTCACTGGGGATCAAGTCCGGGATTGAGTTTTATCTATATTCATGTTAATCGTCTCATCAAAAAATATGATTTAAACACAATTTATATGGCAGGGCCAGGTCATGGCGCGCCGGGGGTGTTAGGACCAGTTTATTTAGAAGGAACCTACTCCGAAACTTACCCCGATAAAAGCGAAGATGAAGAAGGAATGAAAGCCTTTTTCAAACAATTTTCTTTCCCTGGTGGTATCGGTAGTCATTGCACCCCAGAAACCCCTGGATCGATCCATGAAGGGGGAGAATTAGGCTATAGTTTATCCCATGCTTACGGATCTGTCTTAGATAACCCAGATCTCATCACGGTTGCCGTAGTAGGGGACGGAGAAGCCGAAACAGGACCATTGGCCACTGCTTGGCATTCTAACAAATTTCTGAATCCCATTCGAGATGGAGCAGTTTTACCCGTTTTACACCTAAATGGGTATAAAATTGCTAATCCTACCATCTTAGCCCGTATCTCCCACGAAGAATTAGAATGTCTCTTCAAAGGATATGGTTATAAACCCTATTTTGTGGAAGGTTCCGATCCTGAGACGATGCACCAGAAAATGGCTGCAACCTTAGAAAGCGTTATATTAGAAATTAAAGCCATCCAAAAAGAAGCCCGTGACAGTGGTGTGGCTAAACGTCCCATGTGGCCGATGATTGTGTTACGCTCTCCTAAAGGATGGACTGGTCCAAAGGAAGTGGATGGCAAAAAGACCGAAGACTTCTGGCGATCGCATCAAGTCCCCCTATCAGGAATGCACGGCAACCCTGAACATATCAAAATTCTAGAAGACTGGTTAAAAAGCTACAAACCCCAAGAAGTTTTTGATGAAAGGGGAAAACTGATCCCTGAGTTAAAAGATTTAGCCCCCACAGGAACCCGTCGCATGAGTGCTAACCCTAACGCTAACGGAGGTTTACTGAGAAAAGACTTGAAAATGCCTGATTTTCGCAACTATGGGGTAGATGTTAGCCAACCTGGCACAGTGGAAGCGGAAAATACTCGGTCGTTAGGAGTATTTTTACGGGATGTCATGGCTAATAACATGAATACATTCCGTGTTTTTGGACCCGATGAAACCGCTTCTAACCGTCTCAATGCTATCTATGAAGCCAGCAAAAAAGTGTGGATGGGTGATATCATTGATGCAGATGCAGACGGCACAGAAATTACCACCGATGGTCGGGTGATGGAAATGTTAAGTGAACACACCCTACAAGGATGGCTAGAAGGGTATTTGTTAACCGGTCGTCACGGCTTTTTCCACACTTATGAAGCCTTTGCCCATGTGGTTGATTCTATGTTTAATCAACACGCAAAATGGTTAGATATTTGTAAGCATGAAGTGCCTTGGCGTAGTCCGGTTTCTTCTTTAAATATTCTTCTCTCTTCTACAGTTTGGCGACAAGATCATAACGGTTTCTCTCACCAAGATCCCGGATATGTTGACTTAGTTACCAATAAGAGTGCAGAGGTGGTTAGGGTTTATTTTCCCCCGGATGTTAACACTTTATTATCCGTTGCTGACCACTGTTTAAGAAGTAAAGATTACGTCAATGTTATTGTTGCGGATAAACAGAAACACCTGCAATATTTAAGTATGGATGAAGCCATTAAACACTGTACCAAAGGCATTGGTATTTGGGAATGGGCTAGTAACGATGACTGTGGAAAAGAACCCGATTATCCTGATGTGATTATGGCTGCTTGTGGGGATATTGCAACGCGAGAATCATTAGCAGCAACCGCTATTTTAAGGGAAGAATTTCCTGAGTTAAAAGTCCGTTTTATTAATGTAGTTGACTTGTTTAAATTACAACCCGAAGCAGAACATCCTCATGGATTATCGAATCGGGATTTTGATACTTTGTTCACTACAGATAAGCCAATTATTTTCAATTTTCATGGCTATCCCTGGTTAATTCATAAGTTAACCTATCGTCGTACTAATCACCCTAATCTTCATGTTCGTGGTTACAAAGAAAAGGGAAATATTAATACACCTTTAGAGTTAGCCATGAATAACCAAATCGATCGCTTTAATTTGGTTTTAGATGTTATTGCTAGGGTTCCCAAGTTAGGATCGGCTGCTGCTTACGTCCAACAACGGATGAAAAATGCCATCATTGAACATAAAGCCCATGCTTATGAATATGGTATCGATAAGCCAGAAATAGCTAACTGGAAATGGCCGTTTTAAATTCGGTTTCTACAACATTTAAAAAGGGATAATAGCTAAATAGCAGTTCCCATACTTGTGAGGTACAAACTCTTCTAGTTTTAGAAGTTCGGGAGTTTAGGAGTTCGGACGTTCAGAAGTTGAATATTAAGTGTACCTCATGAGTCCAAGAAATGCTATAAGTGGCTTGTATCCCTTTTTTTATCATTATTAAAGTTAAACTGACATCTTGCACCAAAACAAATAAACTTAATAAGCATAAAAAAGCAATCAATTTTTAATAAGTTAACATCAAAATGAAACACTATTGCCTATTCCCCATTCCCTGTTCCCTTTCACCACTAGCCAATTTTATCGAAGGTGCAAGATATGAGTTAAAGACAAAATTTGCTAAAATAATCAAGCAACGGATTGATAAACCATAAAATAAATAATGCAAACCAAACGAGTTAGAGACATCTTAAGACAAGGCCAACCCGATGAAACTGTTACAGTTAAGGGATGGGTACGGACAAAACGGGAATTAAAAGAATTTGCGTTTATGGAAGTCAATGACGGTTCCTCCCTCGACAGTTTACAGGTGGTTCTGGATGAAAGCGTTCCTAACTATCAAGATGTTCTCAAACTCCTCAATACGGGGTCTTCTGTGGAAGTTTCAGGAACCCTTGTCCCCTCCCCTGGAAAGGGTCAAAAAATCGAGTTAAAAGCTGCTACAGTGCAGGTATATGGCACATCTGACCCCGAAACCTATCCCCTCCAGAAAAAACGCCATTCCTTTGAATTTTTACGCACCATTGGACATTTGCGATCGCGGACGAATACGTTAGGCGCCGTAATGCGTGTTAGAAATGCTTGTGCAACCGCTATTCATAACTTCTTTCAAGAACGAGATTTTATCTGGGTTCATACCCCTATTATTACCGCTAGTGACTGCGAAGGGGCAGGGGAATTATTTACCGTAACTAATTTTGATTTAGGTAATATTCCTAAAGATAAACAACAGAAAATAGACTACACTCAAGACTTTTTTGGTAAGCAAGCTTATTTAACAGTAAGTGGACAATTAGAAGCTGAAGTTATGGCCATGGCCTTTCAAAATGTTTATACATTTGGGCCTACTTTTCGGGCAGAAAATTCTAATACTTCTCGTCATTTAGCTGAGTTTTGGATGGTAGAACCAGAAATGGCATTTTGTGATATTGAAGGGGATCAAGATTTAGCAGAAGAATTTTTAAAATACATCTTTAAGTATGTGTTAGAAACTTGTCCCGAAGATATGGAATTTTTCAACAAACGTATTGATAAGTCTGTGTTAGAAACAGCAGATAACATTATTAATAATGACTTTGAAAGAATTACTTACACAAAAGCCATAGAGTTACTAGAAAAATCTAATAAAAAGTTTGAATATGCTGTAGAATGGGGCATTGATTTACAATCAGAACATGAGCGATATTTAGCTGAAGACTTGTTTAAAAAGCCTTTAATTGTCACTGATTATCCTGCTGCCATTAAAGCCTTTTATATGCGTTTAAATGATGATCATAAAACCGTTGCTGCAATGGATGTATTAGCCCCGAAAATTGGGGAAATTATCGGTGGTTCTCAACGGGAAGAAAGACTGGATATATTAGAAAACCGTATTAATGAAATGGGTATTATTTCTGATGATTTATGGTGGTATTTAGACTTGAGAAGATATGGAACTGTTCCCCATGCAGGATTTGGTTTAGGGTTTGAAAGAGTGGTACAATTTATGACAGGAATGGGTAATATCCGAGATGTGATTCCTTTCCCTCGTACTCCTTTAAGTGCAGAATTTTAAATCATCTTCGTAGGGTGGGCAGTTGCTAGATTTAATCCTAAAATAAACCATTATAAGTATAAACTGCCCACCTCATTATAGAGATAAAAGTAAAACGGTTTATAGTCAGGTGGGCAAATGATAGGATTATCCGAATTTATCTTATCTCTCAATTCTTTGCCCACCCTACCTCTGGAGAAAATTATGTCCATAGAAGCCACAATTTCTAACTATTATAACAGTTTAGCTGCCATGAACCCCCAAGGGTGGTTAGATACCTTAGCTAATAATGCAGCTATTTACGATCCTGTAGGAAAACCTGCATTAAACCCAGAAAAAGACTCAGAAAAATTGTTTACCATTCTCACTAATTTTTATAGTAAATTTGAGATAGAAAGAGAATCATTATTTATCGTTAATAATGAAGCTGCGGTAAAATGGAAAATGACTGTTATTTCTAAGAATGGCAAACAAGCAAACGCCGACGGTATTACCACCTTTAAACTGAATGAAGCAGGAAAAATTACAGAAGTTAAAGCTTATTGGGACGAAAATAAGTTAAAATCACAATTAATGTAAGAGGAAATGGCCCATGACAGAACCACCAAAAGAAAAAAATATCATTCCTGTTAGTCCACAAACTGCTGTACTAATTATCAGTTTACTAATTTTATTACCCTTATTATTAACAGGGTTTTTTGCCCATTAAATCTGATTAACAATTGATGATTAAGATTAGTGAAAATCTTAAAATAAAGTGAAAGTTAATTATCATAAAAAATTTATCCGCTAGACTAGTATTAGGATACAAATTCAGTATAGTAAACTCAAGTAAACCTATGAAATTGTCTAATAAGGATCAAGGATACGAATTACGAGAAACTCCAGGTAAGGGAGAGGGAATTTTTGCTGCTAAAAACTTTCAACCTGGGGATGTTGTGATGGTAGGAAGAATAGAGAAGTTTGTTGATAAAAATAACAGTCATGCTTCACAAATAGGAATTAATACTTATGTTATGCACGGAGGATTAGTTAGTAAAGTTAATCACTCCTGTCAACCGAATTGTGGTATCAAGGTAAATGAAACAGGGGGTCATGATTTTGTTGCTTTTAAACCAATTAAAATTGGGGAAGAAATTACCTTTGATTATGCCATGAGAAACTACTCAGTTGATTACTTTGGGGAGCAATGTCGTTGTGGTTCAAAAGAATGTCGTGGTAAAATAACAGGGTGGAAAGACTTACCTAAGCATAAAAAACAAGAATATAAAGGGTTCATTGCACTTTACCTTTTAGAATTAGATGATAAAACTGTTATCAACTAAATTGTAAGTTAATACAAAAAATAGTTAACTTCCAGTACGAGATTGTAATTCTGCACTCATATAAGAACGATCGCCTAATCGTTTTAATAAAGGGCCGTGTAACCCAAACTGGATAACACTAATAGAAGCTGCTAACATATCAATACGATCTCGATAACGACCTAAATCAATCCCTAATAAATGACATAAAATAATCCTAATGGTGGTTTTATGGGATACCACTAGAACATTTCCATCAGGATATTCTGCCTCAATTTCTGATATAATTAAGACGCAAGAAATATAAGGTTAAACGGTTAAACTCATGAGTGTTACCTTGGGATAAGTGAGTATTATAATTATAACCTATTCATCTTTTTTAGGTTGTTATCTTTTCAACAAATCTTGAAAAGTTTGAGGAATATTAATTATTTCGTTAAATAATTCTTGAGGACTAATATCAAAAACAGACTGTAATAAGACAACAATTAATACTATTATTACTAAATTAGTAACCGTTGACTTAATAATAGTAAATAACCAACGAAATAACACAAATGAGACTAATAAAGCGGCAATAAATAAAATTAAATTAATAGGCATATGATGGCAAAAGTATGTTGTAGGGGCTTAATATTATTAAGCCCTTTAACACTGTTTTTATAGACCATTAAAGGAAATCATAATTACTATTTACAAAAAAACTGGACTTTGTTTTCCTAAGCCTTCAGCAGCTATTAAAACGGTTTTTCTTGCCCAATTATCTGCTTCTAAAATATCCTCTAAACTAGGATTAGAAGGATTATGATCTCTGAAATTATCACAAGTTTTTTCAATCACTTTAGGAATATCTAAAAAGGCAATTTTCTCTTCTAAAAATAACGCCACTGCTTGCTCATTTGCTGCATTTAAAACTGCTGACATTGCCCCTCCTGCTTCTCCTGCTGCATAAGCTAACTGCATACAAGGATATTTATCGTGATCCGGTTCTCTGAAGGTTAAACTTCCAGCTTTTACTAAGTCTAATGTTTCCCAATCTGTATAAATTCTTTCAGGCCAAGAAAGAGCATATAATAAAGGAAGACGCATATCAGGCCAACCCAACTGTGCTAAAACTGATGTATCTTGTAACTCAATTAAAGAATGAATAATACTTTGAGGATGAATCACAATATCAATATGTTTATAGTCCATTCCAAACAAAAAATGGGCTTCAATAACCTCTAATCCTTTATTCATTAATGTAGCAGAATCTACGGTTATTTTTTGGCCCATTGACCAGTTAGGATGTTTGAGGGCATCTTGTACCGTAACATACTTTAATTGTTCCACTGGCCAATCACGAAATGCACCCCCAGAAGCAGTTAAAATAATGCGTCGTAAACCTCCATCCGGAACCCCTTGTAAACATTGAAAAATAGCCGAATGTTCTGAGTCAGCAGGTAATAATTTGACCCCATGTTTTTCGATTAAAGGTAACACCACAGGCCCACCTGCGATCAGGGTTTCCTTGTTAGCTAAAGCAATATCTTTTCCTGCTTCTATCGCTGCAATGGTAGGTAATAAACCGGCACATCCGACAATACCCGTTACCACACTTTCAGCATCACCATGACGAGCAACTTCTATAACCCCTTCTTCTCCTGCTAAAATAATAGGAGAATAGTCCATAGTAGCGATAGTATCTTTGAGGGTTCCTAGTTTATTTTCATCGCAAATAGCCACAATTTCTGGACGAAACTGTTTAACTTGCTTTGCCAATAAATCAACATTAGAACGAGTTGCCAAACCCACCACTTGAAATTGATCAGGATATTGGTTAACAATATCTAGGGTTTGGGTGCCAATGGAACCAGTTGAGCCAAGAATAGAAATCTTTTTCACGATACTGCATTATTAAACTGGGGATCACCTATCACTATAAGGCGATCGGGTACATCTGCAAAGGGTTTCACATCGGCTAACCGGGAGTATCCCATTTTTGCAGAAAAAGTGGTTAGCTAAGGCGACACGCTACCCTCCTAGCAACCCACTCCTTGTTTGAGAATTAAGGCTGCGATCGCCGATAGAACTCCAATTAAACAGGCTTCTACTTATCTATCTAACTTCTATGTTGTCGTCAAGGGAATACTCTTCCAATTGCGTATTTAACTTTTCCTCAGTAACCTGAATAAGTTCATCTTCAGTGATATTTATATTTTCTTTTTCAGCTTTCTTTTTCATTGTTAAAACATCGATATAAACATTAGCAACTAATCGAATAATTTTGATATAACTCTTTAC
The DNA here is from genome assembly GCA_030064955.1 of Crocosphaera sp. Classification (GTDB taxonomy): domain Bacteria; phylum Cyanobacteriota; class Cyanobacteriia; order Cyanobacteriales; family Microcystaceae; genus Crocosphaera. Next base: position 4,631 of record JASJDW010000073.1, on the reverse strand, counting down.
AACGTTAGTAGGATCAGCAATATTAGCAACATTATAAAGTATATCATTCGACAAGATATTTTTAAAAAGTTCACTAATTATTTTTTTTATAAAATTAAAGACAACAGAGACGATACTCTTATCGATAGCTACATTAAAAATTACACTGGTAGCCCCCAATAACTCTGTTAATTGTTCTAATAAAAGCAAAGGATCTGTTATAGATGCTACTTTAAAAACTAAATTGTCTATGTAACTATCAACATAACGATGAGCTTCTTGGGCTTGCAAATCAACATCTACAATCTGATTACTAATTAAAGTTTTTCTTCGTGAACCATCTAATACATTAGCAGTAACTTTAACTAAATTATCTAACCCATGTGCTGGAACAACAAAGTCTTCAGTTATTTGATAAGGTTTAGCCATGATACGAACAATTTCCTTAACAGGAAGATTTCGAGTTTTTAAATAAGCTAAAAACTCACTATTTTTTGAACTAAATGTCTGAGTTAAAACTAAAATAATTGGTATTCCTTGTTTAGCAATTTCTTCAAGCCAATCATTTTCATTCTTTTCATATCTACTGGCTCTTTCATGAATACAATACCAAACAATGTCAATTCGTTTCTCCTTATTTTCTTGATAGCCATCAGCAATTAAACGAGCAACACTTTGCTTAATTTCCTGATTAACTTCGGCGAATATTTCCAAGCCTGGAGTATCATAAACGGTAATAGGAAAACCTTCTTGATGATATTCAGCAATGGTTTTAGTTACAGGTAAACCTACCCCTGTGGCACTTAACTGCTCACCAAATAAAGCATTTACCAGTGTACTTTTGCCAACCCCAGTTTTGCCAATTATTAAAATATTAAAGGGTTTAGTATTAGTTTTTTCTATCCAGTAAGCTTGTTCAATTTGAGATAGAAACTCTTGAAGATGTTGTTGCATTTTTATGCTCCAGTTTTGCCATCTAAGTAAGTATTATATTCTTCGATAAAAACATTAATTAAATCTTGTCTGTCTTCATCGGAGATTTCATACTTACGAACTTGCTGAGTTCGGAACTGTTTAATGGTTTTCACCAAAGCTGTTCCAAATGCGCCTGTAAAAGTTGAAGCAGCAGCCACAGAAATTGCTTCTCCTGTAATAGTGCCAACACCCGGAATTATTTTGAGCAAATTACTGAGTGCGCTTGTTGTTGCAATTCCTGCTCCGGCACCTGCTATTGTTGTTAAAATAGTTTGGATAAATTGCTCATCAGATGGTAGTTGAAATAGATTAATGATATGTGCAGCCATGCCTGCTTGTATCTGGAAAATAAGTGGTATCTCAACTCCAGGAACAGGTATCAACCCAGTAGCACCAGCAACCCCAGCATAATAAGTAACATATTTAAGTGCTTCTTTTTCTGTAAGCTCAAGATTAGCAATCTGTTGTTGAATAAATATTTCCCGAATTTCTTCTGTGAGTAAACTTGCTGATAGTTCTACCAATTTATCTAACCCAAAAGCTGGTCTTGTGTAAGATTCCGTAACAGCTTCAGACTTTGCCAACACTGGAATAATTCCCTTGACAGGTAGTTGTCTATTTTTAAGCTCTGATAAAAAAGTAAAGCTTTTTAACTGTGGGGATTTAGTTAAAACAAGAACAATGGGTATATTCTGTTTCTGTAGTTCTTGAAGCCACTCTTTTTCAACAGTTTCAAATCGACCAGCTGAACTGTTGACAGCGTACCAAATCATATGAATACGTTTCTGTGGGTCTTGTTGAGATGCTTGAATTAAGTTAGCGACATCTTCTTTAACTTTAGCAATGGAACCTGCCGGTACCTCACTGGGAAGTTCAAATTCTCGAACGTCTGTCAATTCAAGTCCAGGACTATCATGAATGGTAATGGGACAACCGGGTTGATAATATTCTTGAAGACGTTGGGTAACAGGTTCAACTTCGCCAGTTGGTGCAAGTTGTTGACGAAACACTGCATTAATGAGGGTACTTTTGCCAACACCTGTTTTACCAATAACTAAGATGTTACATCTTCCTGGTGCTTCCTTCAGTTCATCCCATCGTTTGCGAGTTTCTGCAACAATATATTCACCATACTTGATTTGCTCCTCTAATAAATTTTGTATAGCTTGCTCAAATTTACCTTGTGTGTCAGCCATAGCCTTGAATAAAAGCAGTTCTTCTATTCGGTAAATAATTTTGTCTCATTCTATACTCACTTCATAGAAAATCAAAAATTTTTTGTTTTAACATAATAAAATTTGACATTTAGTTTAGATTCAAATGAATTTGAGGATCTTGCGCTACCCAACCCACAGCAGACTTAAACCGCACTTCAAAATGTAAATGAGGATTTAAAAGATCCGGTCGTCCTGTTGTTCCTACATAACCTAACACATCTCCTACTTGCACCGATTCACCAATGCGCGTCCCAAAGCGACTGAGATGACCATAACGGGTTTGTCTTCCATTTCCATGATCAACAATGACCAAAAAACCATAATTTCCCTCTTGTCCCACATAAATCACGTTACCTGCTTCAGCAGCTAACACTGGGGTTCCCTCTTCCGCTAAAATGTCTATCCCTCCATGAAAAAAAGACTCCCCTGTATTGGGTTCAATATGCCATCCATAACTTAAGCCAACTTGCGACACGCTTGGCAAGGGATAACCCCTTAACCCGATATAATTATCTTGAGATGGTTTTTCCCCTGGTTGCCAGTTCACTCCAGGAATAAACACCACTTTCGGGGTTTCTACGCAACCATTAATCTCAAACAAAACGTCAGCCCGAACACCATAAGCAGTGGCTAAGTCTTGCCAACTGGCCCCATTAGGAACCGTAATTTTGATACCGTTAAAAGGAGGGATAAGAATTTCTTGTCCCACTTGTACTTGTCCCCCTTGAAGACTAGGGTTAACCCCGAGCAACGTTTGGGGGATTAAGTTATATTGTTGGGCAATGGTTTCGATGGTTTCCCCTGAGATAACTTGATGACGTTGTAAACGGGATAGGATGGGAGTGGGACAGAGTTCAGATAGGGTAGGTTGAGCGATCGCAAATAAAGGAGAAAAACAAGACATCACAAACCATGAAGCAATGACAAACCTTGCTCTAAAACCTCTACTTTCAGCCACAAAAAAGCCTATTTTCTCCTCAAACACCATCATTGTTGACTTTTCACCCTTCTATAAAACCCGTAAAATACTAGGAATACTATCAATAGCATCTAAATTACGAATTTCATCTAAGGCAGTACGAAAGTTTCCTTCACGGACATGGTGAGTGACGACAACAATTTCAGCAAGTTCCCCTTGAAAGCCAATTTGTACCACTGATTCTAAACTCACTTCATGGTTGCCAAACGTTGTCCCTAAATGGCCGATAACCCCAGGTAAATCTTTGGTAAGAAAACGAACATAAAAACGGGTACTAATCGCTTCAATGGGGGTTATTTGACAAAAATGTTGATGAACACAACTCAATAACGGATCAAGGGTGGTACTGACTCCACTACTTTGGAGGATAGCCACAATATTCATAATATCGGAAACCACTGCACTAGCCGTTGGTCCTGCGCCGGCACCTGGTCCAAAAAACATCACTTGTCCCAAGGGACTCCCTTCGACTAACACAGCATTATAAACGCCGTTAATATTAGCCAAAGGATGATCTTTGGGAACTAGGGTCGGATGAACCCTCAATTGTAATTGTTCTGAGATTTCTCCTTCTGGTCCTTTGGCAATGGCTAATAGTTTAATGACAAACCCCAATTGATCTGCATAGGTAATATCTGCTGCACTAACTTCACGAATACCCTCGCAATACACATCTTCCCGTTTAACCCGTCCTCCGAAGCCTAACGAGGCTAAAATGGCGATTTTATCCGCAGCATCTAACCCGTCTACGTCAGCAGTGGGATCAGCTTCAGCATAGCCTAATTGTTGCGCTTCGGTGAGAACTTCCCCAAAATCTGCCCCATCCGAGGTCATTTTGGTCAAAATGTAGTTAGTGGTGCCATTAACAATGCCAATAATACTGGTGATACGGTTTGCGCCTAAAGACTGTTTGAGGGGTTTAATGATGGGAATACCACCACCAACCGCAGCTTCTAAGAGGACATAAACCCCTGCTTCGTTGGCTGCTGCATAGATTTCATCCCCATGACGAGCAATCACCGCCTTATTAGCCGTAACCACGTGCTTTTTTTGAGCAATGGCTTGTAAAATGAGTGATCGCGCAGGTTCGAGTCCCCCTAATAATTCCACTACGATCGCAATTTCAGGATCGTTGACAATGGCTTCTAAGTCGGTGGTAATCACCCCTTTGGCGAATTGTACTTGACGGGGTTTATCGAGCGATCGCACTCCCACTTTACTGATAGTAATGTCTCCTAACAAGGGATTTCTTCCTGTGGGATCGAGTAAAATTTGTGCGGTTCCCGTTCCCACTGTTCCCAAACCCAGTAAACCAATTTTAACGGCCACTTATTCTACTCCTATTGTCCTCTGGTTCATTTTAGCATTCATGGGAGGTAGGAGTTGAGGAGTTTAGGAGTTGAGGAGTTTGGGAGTTCGGGAGTTTAGGAGTTCGGGAGTTCGGGAGTTCGGGAGTTCGGGAGTTCGGGAGTTCGGGAGTT
>JASJDW010000079.1 GCA_030064955.1 Crocosphaera sp. | reverse complement strand
ATCGAATTATATATTGATACCTTAAAAGAAGACGGTCAACCTATTCCAGAGCCTTCTATTAAAGCTAAACCAATTTATATTAGTGCTTAAAAACTCTAGTGCGATGTAGTTTGCAGAAGTGCAGCTATTATTTAGTCTCGATTGCAAGTTTTTTAGTCCCCTGTAGTAAGGATTGCATAGTTTATATGTTCTAGCTTAAAATTAATCAGTATGGTCAAAATAGCGAAAATTGTTATAAAGATAGGAGTATTTTGTTTTTTAGTAAGGTATGATTTAGGAAGTTAATATTTTTAGTTCGGCATGAAATATCAAGATAGTTGTGGTAATCATATCATTTTATTTGGAGACAGTATTAAACTTTTAGATCAAGAAATTAAAGACAAAAGTATTCATCTTATTTTTGCTGATCCTCCCTATAATATTGGTAAAAAATATGGTAATTTTATTGATAAATGGCCAACGCAAGAAGATTATTTGTCTTGGTGTTATTCGTGGTTAGAATTATGTCTCAAGAAGCTCCATCCTGAAGGTAGTATTTATCTGATGGCTAGTACACAAACTATTCCCTATTTAGATATTTATTTACGTAAACATATTTATATTTTATCAAGAATTATTTGGCATTATGATAGTTCAGGCGTGCAAGCCAAAAATTATTTTGGTTCTTTATATGAACCAATCATTTATGGAGTTAAAAATAGTAAATCATATACATTTAATCAGGATGATATAAAAGTAGAAGCAAAAACAGGTTCAAAACGAAAATTAATTGATTATCGTAAAGCAATACCTCAAGTTTATAGTTCCCACAAAGTTCCTGGAAATGTTTGGTATTTTCCTAGGGTTCGTTATCGTATGGAAGAATATGAAAAACATCCAACTCAAAAACCAGAAGCACTTTTAAAACGTATTATCTTGGCAAGTAGTAATGTGGGAGATACTATCCTTGATCCTTTTGCCGGAACTTTTACAACTTCAGCCGTTGCTCAAAAACTAGGACGAAAATCTATTGGAATTGAAATTGAAGAAGATTATATAAAAATTGGTTTAAGACGTTTAGAAATTTGTACACATTATAATGGTAATCTCTTACAAAAGCCTTTAAAAAGTTATCAAAGAAATCACCAACAATTAGAGCTATTTAAAGATGAATAGTAAACATGAATTTACTCACGTTATTATTGAAATATTTTCCTACTCTTGGGCAAAAACCTATTTTGAGAGATGTAGAAACCAGTCGTTACTGGATTAATGAAAACCTATTAATTATAAAAGTGTCAAAAGTTAAGTATAATATTGCTATAGTTGTAAAAGAAATAATAGATGCTTATGTCAATGCACGTCAACAATCATTTAGAGATTTTATGAGTTATTGTGATGAATTATTGCAAGTTGAAAATAAAGATAATAATGAAGCAGTGAATTTCATCAAAAGTCTTTTGAGACCTAATATAGATGCAAGAGTATTTGAAATTACAAGTTATGCAATTCTTAAAACTTTTTATGCAGAACAAAAGATATTTTGGGGTTATTCTTTAGAACAACTAACCGAAGATAACTTGATACTATATAAAACTGGTCGAACTAATGCTAATGATGGTGGTATTGATTTTGTCATGAAACCATTAGGTCGTTTTTTCCAAGTTACAGAAACGATAGATGTTAATAAATATTTTTTAGATATTGATAAAGTGCAAAAATACCCTATTACTTTTGTTGTAAAATCAAATGAAACACCAGAAAAGATAAAAGAAAAAATAAAAAAACAAGCTAAACTTAAATATAAGGTAAATGCAATTGTTAATCGTTACTTAAACTCTGTTGAGGAAATCATTAATCTTCCCATATTACATGAATATATTGACACGATTATTGAGCAGGAGAATATATCAGATATTATTAAAGAAATCGCTATTCAAAGTCAATTAGAATTTAATCTAAACTCATCTAGAAATAATTAATTAATGACTTATTATAGAACCATTCATTTTTCTGATACAGATGCAGCAGGAGTTGTTTATTTTGCTGCTTTATTGTCTATCTGTCATGAAGCTTATGAAAATGCTTTACAAGTCGCAAAAATTGATCTAAAAACATTTTTTACAAGTTCTGATATTGCTATTCCAATTGTTCATGCTGAAATTGATTTTTATCAACCCTTATTTTGTGGTGATCGCATACAAATTAATCTAACACCTATTCAATTAAATGAAACAGAATTCGAGATAAATTATCAAGTTTTCTATGAAAATACTTTAGACAAATTGATAGCCAAAGCAACCACCAATCACGTTTCTATTAACCCTAAAATTCGTAAACGAAGTCCTTTACCATTATCTATCATTAAATGGTTAAAACCCAATCAAAACAATTATTAATTATTTCTCGTAGTGTAAAATTTCATTAGCCACGCGATCGCAGACCCCCACTTCTCCTAACAGTGTCCGCATTTCTTGATAGTCAGTGAAGGTTTTTTGACGGCGATCGGGGTTTAATAATAAGTCCACAGACTCATCTACAATGCGATCAATGGTTGCTTCTTCTTGTAATAATTCTGGCACAATTTCTTCCATCACAACTAAGTTAGGAGGAGACATAAAAGGAATAGAAAACTTAAGAATATTCCTGGCGATCCACATCGTTAAAGGATTAACTAAACATAATACTAATTGAGGAATATCTAATAAAGCTAATTCTAAATTAACGGTTCCTGATTTAGCAATGGCAAAGTCAGCAGCAGCCATCACTTCTATGGCCCTTCCATCAAATAAAGTAATGGATAAATCATATTGTTTCACCATTTCTTCGATAGTAGAACGATATTCTTTTAAAGAAATAGGTAATAAAAAATGAATCTCTGGGACTTTTTTTTGTATTTTCTGTGCAGCTTTGCAAATTAAGGGTAAATGATACTTTAATTCTTGATAACGAGAGGCTGGAAATAAACCAATTACCGGCTGATCTTCTTTAATTCCTAATGCTGTGCGTGTCGCTTCTCTAGTGGGGGCTTTTGCCATTCTATCTAATAGAGGATGACCTACCCATTTAACCTTTACTCCTTTTTTCTCAAAAAATCTTGCTTCTTCGGGGAAAATTGCCAATAAAATATCTGTAATTTCGGCAAATTGTTCAATGGTTTTATTATTGGGGGCCCAAACCCAAGATTGAGGAGCAATATAATAAATAATTGGCACATCAGGTAAATGTTTACGGGCGTATTTTCCAAAGGCTACATTCGGTCCCATATAATCTAATAAAATTAACACATCTGGAGGATTATCCCGTAAATAAGCCTTAACCCGACGCTGCATCAACCAAGTCGGAATAATAAATGGTAATGCCTCAACAATACCAATAGACCCAATACTAGCCGTATTTCCCAATAGCTTCGCCCCGGCTGCGGCCATGAGGTCGCCCCCCAACGCTAAAATTTCTAAAGGAATATTTTGCTGTTCAGCTTGTCGATAGAGGGCTTCTACCAGCATTGATCCTTGTAGATCCCCTGAAACTTCTCCGGTACTGATAAAAATCTGCATAAATTTCCTTTTACCCCATCATTATCAAGTAAATTGTGTTGTTAATCTCTTTTTTAAACAAATTAATCGTTAATCTTAATTATTTCCTGGAATGGGTCCCCGTCGTTTTTCCCCTGTAGTGGAGAGTTGCAGAAAATGACGTAAATATTGGGCGTATTCATTGTTATCTAAATTTTCTAACTGTTCTAAAGCTTGTTGCAAAGTTAGATCAGATCGATACAAGAGACGAAAGGCTTTTTTAAGATAGCCCACATCTTCGGTAGTGAGTCCGGCTCGTTTTAACCCAATTAAATTGAGCGATCGCACTCTAGAAGGGTTTCCCTCAATCATCATATAAGGAGGGGCATCGCGATCAATACGACTCATTCCCCCTAACATAGCGTTGCGGCCAATTCTCACAAACTGATGAACCCCTAAAACCCCTCCAATAACTGCCCTAGACTCAATATAAACATGGCCCGCTAAAGCAACAGCATTGGCAATGATCACATGGTCTTCTATGACACAGTTATGGGCAACATGGACATAAGCCATTAACAGGTTATTATTCCCAATTTCTGTCACTTCATCGGCGTGGGTGGCTTTGTTGACGGTGACAAATTCTCGGATGGTGTTACCATCTCCAATTTTTACTTGACTGGGTTCCCCCTTATATTTTAGGTCTTGGGGATCTAAGCCAATGACTGCACTGGGAAAAATGCGGTTATTTTCACCAATTTCTGTGGGTCCTTCGATCACCACATGGGGTCCGATAGTGGTTTGTGCGCCTATTTTCACCTGATCACCAATGACAGCATAGGGGCCTACTTCCACAGTGGGATCAATTTGTGCCTTCGGATGAATGACAGCAGTAGGATGAATTAGCGTAGTCAACGGGTTATCTCCCTTCGGATAGGTCAGCATAGAATTTAGTTATAGGGTACACAAAAAAGCTTTTTAAGGGAACAGGGAAAGGAGAATTAGGGACAATAATATATGATGACGTAAATTCTTGATTTTGGGTTCTGCTTAGGAGTCACTGCTTTAAATATGAGTTGACAAAAGGAAGCTTGATCCGTAATAACTAATAACTAATCTTTTTTGGTAAGGATTCATGAATTCAACTTGGGATCTCGTTACCCTCTCTTACTTTTCACCGAAAACTTGGCTTAATGCCAGTTATGTTTATCGTTTTGTTGGTTTATTGGCTGCTTGGCGAGAGTCTAGCTTTTTATTACAATGGGGCGAGGCCATTGGCGCGTTATTAATTAGTCTTATTTTTATTTTTGGTCCGTTTATTACCACTGGTTTAATCGGGGTTTGGTTAATTGCTATTACTGGTTATTGGGGCATTTTAACCCTATCCGACAGCAAAAAACCTGGGTTTAGTCCCATTCATTTATTTGTATTTCTTTATTGGGGAATTTCTGCCGTTGCGGTGGCGTTATCTCCTGTAAAGATGGCTGCTTTTTCAGGGTTGGTGAAGTTAACTTTATATTTAGTATTTTTTGTTTTTTCAGCCAGGATTTTGCGATCGCCTCGGTTAACCAATTGGTTAATTACAGTGGTTTTAGGCATTGGTTTAGTGGTCGGTTGTTATGGTATTAGACAACAAATTTTTGGGGTAGAACAGTTAGCCACTTGGAACGATCCTACCTCGGAATTAGCTGGTGCAACCAGGGTTTATAGTTATTTAGGTAATCCTAATTTATTATCTGCTTATTTGTTACCCTCTATTGCTTTAGGTGTTGCTGCTTTTTTTGTTTGGCAAGGTTTATTACCTAAATTGTTAGCTATTAGCATTACGTTAGTTAATACAGCTTGTCTTTATTTTACCGGAAGTCGTGGCGGTTGGATTGGGATGGTAGCCTTAGTAGCAGCATTTTTATTATTATTTTTTGTTTGGTTTAAAAACAATTTATCTCCTTTTTGGCGCAAGTGGTTATTACCATTGGTATTTGGTATTTTAGGGGGCTTAATGTTTGCGGCTATCGTCTCGGTTGACTCGTTACGAGTGAGGGTAATGAGTATCTTTATGGGAAGAGGAGATAGTAGTAATAATTTCCGTATTAATGTGTGGATGGCGGTATTAGATATGATTCGCGATCGCCCTTTAATTGGCATTGGTCCAGGAAATAGTGCCTTTAATAAGATTTATCCCCTTTATATGAGTCCTAAATATAGCGCATTAAGTGCTTATTCTGTGTTATTAGAAACCGCAGTAGAAACCGGCTTAATTGGACTCAGTATTTTTGTTTGGTTAATTGTTATTACAGTCAATCAAGGGGTACAACAAATTCAACGGTTAAGGGATAAAAATAATCCTCATGGGATATGGTTGATGGCGGCGATCGCTGCAATGGCCGGTTTATTAGCCCAGGGTTTATTTGATACAGTTTGGTATCGCCCTCAAGTCAATACCTTATGGTGGTTCCTAGTGGCTTTAATTGCTAGTCAATATCAACCAAAACAAAAAGATAATTCTAAAAAGACTGTTGATTATTAGTCAATATTTACTAATAAGTAGGTTTGCCAAAATACAGTAAAAAACGAATAATATTAATAATCCTCTAAACCCTTTTGCCTTCTCTCTAAAATTATTCGTTTCATTATGTCTACCTATAAAAAGTTGAAACCCAAAATTTGCCTTCAAAATCTAATTAAAATTTATGGAAACCGCCCTCGTACTGCACTCAAGTTATTTCGAGAAGGGCGAACCAGAGATGAGATTTTAGAGTTAACCAATCAAGTTGTTGGTATTGCGGATATCTCTGTTGAGATTAATCAAGGAGAATTATTTGTCATTATGGGGTTATCTGGTTCAGGGAAATCCACTCTAGTTCGTTGTCTTAACCGTTTGATTAAGCCGACAAGTGGGCATATTTATATTGATGAGGAAGATATTGCTCATGTAAATGAGAAAAGAATGCGAGAAATCCGTTTACGGAAAATATCAATGGTTTTCCAAAAATTTGGTCTATTTCCTCATAAAACTGTGCTAGAAAATGTAGAATATGGTCTCAAAGTACAGGGAATTGAGCCAGTTAAACGCCATCAGAAAGGAAAGGAAACCTTAGCTTTAGTCGGGTTAGAAAAATGGGCAGATTATTTACCGTCTTCGTTAAGTGGTGGAATGCAGCAAAGAGTCGGTTTAGCTAGGGCCTTAGCTACCGATGCGGAAATTTTACTGATGGATGAACCCTTTAGCGCGCTTGATCCCCTGATTCGACGAGAAATGCAAAAAGAATTACTCAGTCTGCAAAAAGAACTCCAGAAAACGATTATTTTTATTAGTCATGATATTTACGAAGCTTTTAGACTAGGCGATCGCATAGCCGTCATGAAAGAGGGTAAAATTGTTCAGGTTGGCACACCAAAAAAAATCATTAGCCAACCCGCTAATGATTATATTCGGGCTTTTCTCCAAGATATATATGAGTCTAAAGCGATCCTAGAACAATAAATTATTATCAAACAATGTTTATCAAACAATTACCAAAATTCAGAACAAAAATCTCCTTACTCATTTTGTTAACCAGTTTTTTAATGGCTTGTCAACCAACACCCCAATCAGAAGACAAGACAACCGAATCAACTCAAAAAGTGACTGTGCGTACTGCTCATAGTAACTGGATCGAAGAACATTTCCAAACAGAAATTGTCAAGATAGGGTTAGAAAAACTAGGGTATCAAGTTGAAACCCCTAAAGAAATTGATTACCCAGCCCTTTATATTTCTGTGGCTAATGGAGATTTAGACTATAGCGTTGTTTACTATTATCCTGGACACAAAGAATTCTTTGACAATGCTGGTGGCGAAGCGAAGTTAGAGGAAGTTGGTCTTCTAACATCCGATGGGACACAAGGATATCAAATAGATAAAAAAACGGCTGATCAGTACAATATCACTAATCTTCAACAGTTAAAAGACCCAAACATAGCTAAATTATTTGACTCTGATGGTGATGGAAAAGCTAACTTAACTGGTTGTAACGCAGGTTGGGCTTGTGAGTTAATTATAGAGCATCATCTCGACGTTTACGAACTTAGGGATACGGTTGAACATGATAGAGGACAATATACTGCCTTACTGGCCAATAGCATTACTCGCTACCAACAAGGGGAATCAATTATTTTTTACGCCTATAATCCTCATTGGGTTGGAGCTATACTAAAGCCAGAGCAAGATGTCGTTTGGTTAGAAGTTCCTTTTACATCTTTACCCCCAACAATGGGTGAGATCATGGAAAAAGATACTTCAGTTCAGGGAAAAAATCGTGGGTTTCCCAAAACTCAACAACACATTGTCGCTAACAAGAAATTCTTAGCCGATAATCCCATAGCCAAGCGTTGGTTTGAGTTAGTCCAAATTCCTGCTGAAGATATTAATCAAGAAAGTCTCCGCATTAAAGAAGGCGAAAATAAACCAGAAGATATTCGCCGTCATGCTCAAGAATGGGTTGACAACAATCAAGCGTTATTTAATAGTTGGATAGAAAAAGCGAGTAATAATTAAAATAATGAATCAAAAAGATTTATAAGTTAAAAAATCCTATTTTTTTTATACTATGATTTTATCTTACTGGCTCCTGACTATAGATATTATTTTAAATCCCTTTCAACTTTATACCCTACCTCTTGATGATTGGATTACCGAAATCATTAACTTTGTTGTTGACCACTTTCGTCCCTTTTTTCAGGCGATTCGTCTTCCTATTGATTGGGGCTTAAAGGCGATAGAATGGGGTTTGATGGCTATTCCTCCTTTGATTTTTATCATAGTTATTGGATTAATTGCATGGCAATTAGCAGGGAGGAAAATTGCCTTTTATAGCATCATATCCTTAACTTTAATTGGCTTGGTCGGTGCTTGGGAACAAGCAATGGTATCTTTGGCTTTAGTGGTGACAGCAGTGTTATTTTGTTTCGTGGTTGGTATTCCTGTTGGTATTCTCAGTGCTAAAAACGATCGCCTAGAACGAGTCATTCGTCCTCTGCTTGATGTGATGCAAACCTTACCTTCGTTTGTTTATCTTGTCCCTGTTGTTATGCTGTTTGGTATTGGGGAAGTGCCTGGGGTCATTGCTACAATTATTTTTGCTATCCCTCCCCTCATTCGTCTGACTAATTTAGGCATTAGACAAGTTTCCCCAGAAGTGGTTGAAGCAGCGATCGCTTTCGGTTCAACCCCTTGGCAAGTTTTGTGGGAAGCACAAATTCCCCTAGCTATGCCGACAATTTTAGCAGGGATTAATCAAGCGATTCTGATGGCTTTATCTATGTCTGTTGTTACCTCTATGATTGCTGTACCAGGACTAGGACAGATGGTTTTACAAGGAGTGGGTCGTTTGGATGTAGGACTTGCTGCGGTAGGAGGGTTAGGGATTGTTCTGTTGGCGATTATGCTTGATCGCATTACCCAAGCGGTAAGTCGTTAATCATCAAGATTCAGAGTTCCTTGCTTCTTCTACCCAGCTATTAAATAATTCCTGATTGTTCTCAACCCAGTTTTGAGCATGACGACGGATTTGTGTTGGGGTACTTTCCCCTTCTTGTACGAGTTTTTGTTGAGCATTTACATCCTCAATAGGAACCTCAATCAACTCAAACACTCCACTACAGATTAATTTCTTCTTTTCAAACTCTTAACTAAAGCTTTGAATTGTTGCTTTAAATAGTTAACATTTTGTTCATTTCCCCCGTATCGCCAACTCATATAAGCGTGGGAAATTTCGTTAATAATTTCTGCTTGTTCCTCTGAATGTTGTTGATAGGATACTTGTACATATTCTAGAGGCGTTTGGGCATAATGTTTGGGGTATCCTTTGGCTTTTAATAACCTCAACATTTCTTCATATAATTGTGCCATTGGCGGTAATTTTGCTAAGCGACGATAATAACCTAATTTCTTTAAATGTCCCCACCCTAACCAACCGAGTAACCCTAAACCAACGGCTAATAAAAGTCCCACTAATGTACCAATTAATCCACTGGAAATAAACCGCCATAACCATCCTAAAAAGCTAATACATCCAACAATTATTTTTGTCCAAATCATATTGAAAAAGTTAGCCACAGGAGAAGGCAACCATCCCGCTATCCAGTTCCAAAATTGCTTTAAAACGCTAAAGGTTTGGTCTTCTTCTAATGAGGGAGGGAATAAATCGTGGCCAGGGATAGGATCGAACGGATACCAACCAAAAGAAGGAAAATACACCTCAGTTAACGCATAAGCATCGGTGTTTTTAACCACATAAAAACCAGTTAAAGGATTAAATTGTCCTGGAGAAAAACCAACCGTTAATCTAGCAGGAATTCCCACAGAACGTAACATAATGGTTAAAGCAGTCGCAAAATGATCACGAATCCCTCCTTCATATTTAAACAAGAAAGATTCAACTAAATCTTGATTATCATTAAAAAAGGGTAAATCTTCTTGAATCGTATATTGTTGCTTTATTGCTTGAGTTAAAAATAAAACCATTTCATAGGGTGAGTTAAATGGTTTTTCTGTCTTCTCTAAAATTTCTAGGGTTTTTTGACGTACTTTTTCTTCAATTTCTGGGGGAATATTGAGGTAAGTTTCTTTAATTTTGTCAGAATATTCAGAAGGAGATTTTTGTAATGCAGTGCGATCGCGGTAAGGAACTTCTGAAACAACGGTATAAGTTAATCCTTCTACTAAACCCACTGGCGATCGCAGATTATTAAGATCATCAATTCCTATTTCTTGCGACGGAAAATAGAGATGTTTCGGTTGAGAAAGGGAAGGAATAATATTAGGTAAATCAGCAACTGCTGTGTAACTTTGAATTACTTTTTTGGTTTTCATTGCAGTATTGGGAAAACGCAAGAAAAATCTATAAGACCAGCGATCTCGTTTAATTGTGTCAAAATCTTCCTCATTGGTAATTTCCCAACCTTGTCCCGTATAATGATCAAAAGATAAAGCTTTCCAAAAACCAGGAGACTGCGATCGCACTCTCATAACGATTTTTGGTTTCATCTCTCCCCGTAAATTTTGATTTATTTTAGTATTAAATCCATAGTAATAAGTATCATCAACCTCTCCTTTTCCTTGAGAAGAGTTAGACCCTTCTCCCTCTCCATTTTCTCCTTGTTCCGTGTTCTGATTATTATAACCTGGGTTAATAATGCCTTGATTTTGTCCATTAAATTTTTGACTATCTGCATCTAAAGGACTATCCACAGGAAACGTTTGTAATTGATACCCTGGAAATCGTGGCATGAGGGTAAAAATCGTTAAGCCAAAAACTAACGTAATTGCAATTAATACACTAATGCTTTTAAAAGAAATGGGAGAATAGTTACCAGTTTTACGGGATCTTTTGCGAGATTGAAACGGTATTTTAAACTGTGTGTCTATGGTTTCTAAATCTAAACGCGATCGATAATCTAAGACTAATGTGGGAATAGCTAAAATTAAGAATAATAATAACCACGGCGCAAAAGCGACCGTTTGAGAAATGGTACCAGCAACTCCTAATAAAATTAAACCAATGACCATTGAATAGCCTAAATCTTTACGCCTGGGTAAGTCAAAACTATGTAAAACTTGTAATTGAACTAATAATTCTGCTAACACTAAACGACTATCATTGAGATTGGCAGTTAAGCGAATTAAAAAGAAACAAAGTATCCCTAACATAGCAATGGCCAAGAAAAATTTAAGGGTAATATTGCGATGTTTACGACGATACCAACTCCAAACACCACCGATAATACTTAATGGAATAGCCCATAAACTCATCTGGGTTCCGGCAGCAATATCCGTGGCAATAATCCCCACAATAACTAAAGATTGTACTAAAATACGAAAGATAGCAGATTCTTCGGTTTTTGTTGGTGGTACTGCTTTAATTTGTTGGCGGAGTTGTTGAAATAAGGATAATGGTTTTGTAGAGGTGTTTTTCATACAACAAACAATGTCAAAGGTTGCCAAACGTTTATACTGGTCACAAGCTAATACTGATTAATACCTTGCTATTCTTAGAGTTCCCTATAATTAGAATTTTATTGCAAAATAAGATAACTTACCTCTGTTAAGTACCTAAACGTAATTAATTGCACATTCTGATGTCATTTTTGAATGACTGTATCCTTTCCCTATTCCCTATTCCCTATTCCCCGTTTCGGAGTTCCCTGTTCCCTTTCACCACTAGCAAATTTTATCGAAGGTGCAAGATATCAGTATTACCTCATATTTCATTAGGATCAAGCCCTAAACTTCTTAATTTTTCTTCTAATTGTCTTGCTCTTTGTTGAGCTTGTTGAGCTACCTGTTGAGCTTGTTGAGCATTTTCTCTTTCTTGTTGAGCGATTTGTCGCTCCTGTTTTGCTGCTTCTTCTGGAGTCGGTACTAACTCTCCTTGAGGGGTAAAATATCTTAATTGCTGTTCATAAATTCCTAAATATAATTTTAATTGTTCGCTCCATAACCATCCTTGTTCAGTGGGTTCAATTTGTTGATAGGTTCCCCGAATTAAGGTAAATCCTTCAAATTCTAAAGTAACCGGATCAAACCAAAAATAATCAGGCGTTCGGAATATATCTTGATAAATTTGTTTTTTTTCTTCCCGATCTACTTGAGCAGTGCTATCTGATAAAATCTCGACAATAACATTAGGATATTTGCCTTCTTCTTGCCAAACGACCCAACTTTTGCGATTTTGATTTCTCGTAGTTCCTAACACTACAAAAAAATCAGGTCCGCGAAAGTCTTCTGATTTCTTTTGATTAGGACTGTAATAAATTGTTAAATTTCCCGTTGCAAAATAATCATCCCTATCTTGCCACAACCATTCTAAACATTGAATAAGCAGTAAAATTTGTCTAAGGTGCAGGTTACTTTCCAAGGGGGGTTCATCGCTCCAAAATTCGCCTTGTGGGAAGATTATCTCATGGTTGAGTTCGCTTTGAGGAATAGTTAAAGTTTGAGGGTTAGTCATCGCTTTTGGAGTTGATCTGTGCAACTATTATTTAATACTAGCTTACTTTGAAAAAAAGTAGCTTATTATTAAGTTATTCTACTAAAGTATCCATCGTAATTACCACAGGAGTCAGAATGATCCCATAATATCGATATGAGAAAATCGTTTATCAAGTGCAGTAACTAGATCACAAGAGTTCAATGTTGAATCTGATAAATCAAGAAACACCAGATCAGAAAGTAATTTTAAAGCATAATCTTCTATAGATAACCCTAAATCTGTGGCTTTTTGTCTGAGGCATTGTTCAATTTCAGGGGTAAGATTTAAAGTTACAGTCATGACTAGAATGAGAGTTTAAGATTTCATTTACCTTAATTCTAAAGCAGTTTTGATTAACATTAAAAAATAAGTAAATAGATGTTAACGACCATTATCTTCTCCTGCCTTCTACCTCTATAATCTGCTATTTTTAAACATGACCTAAAATATCTCATTAAAACGATGAAACGTCGCTACTTTCTGAGTAATGCTACATTGGGGGCTACCACTGCTACGGTTCTCGGTTCCTGTCAAACCCAGTCCACAGAAGGAAACGGGACAGGTTCTAGCTTACCCACTGTTCGCTGGAAAATGCAAACCAGTTGGCCTAAGTCCCTAGATACCATTTTTGGTGGGGCCCAAACCGTTTGCGATCGCGTTAAAGCTATGACTGGCGGAAAATTTACCATTACCCCTTACGCAGCAGGGGAGATTGTACCAGGGTTAGAAGTCTTGGACGCAGTACAACAGGGAACCGTCGAATGTGGCCACTCTCCCAGTTACTATTATGTTGGGAAAAATCCTGCTTTGGGTTTTGGAACTGCCATGCCGTTTGGTTTAACCGCCCAACAACAAAACGCTTGGTTTTATCATGGGGGTGGGCTAGAAACCATGCACAAACTCTACGCAGATTTTAACATTATCAGCTTTCCCGCCGGCAATACTGGGGCGCAAATGGGAGGATGGTTTAAACGGGAGGTTAAGTCTGTTAATGACCTCAAAGGCTTAAAAATGCGTATTCCTGGACTGGGAGGAGAAGTAATGACCCGTTTGGGGGTAAATGTGCAAGTGTTACCTGGAGGTGAGGTGTTCCTCGCTTTGGATACTGGGGCCATTGATGCTGCGGAATGGGTGGGTCCCTATGATGATGAAAAATTAGGTTTAAATAAAGCAGCCCCTTATTATTATTATCCGGGTTGGTGGGAACCTGGGGCAACGTTAGACTTACAAATTAATAAAACCGCTTGGGATAAATTACCAAAAGAATATCAAGAGATTTTGAAAAGTGCTGCTATGGAAGCTAACTTAAATATGTTAAGTCAATACGATGCACAAAATAGAATTGCTTTACAATCTTTATTACAGGGAGGAACTCAATTAATTCCTTATTCTGATGAAATTTTAACAGCAGCGCAAACTATTTCTTTTGATTTATATGAAGAAAACGCCAGTAAAGATGCCACTTTTAAAGAAGTTTATGATTCTTGGAATAAATTTCGACAAGAAGTAATTCAATGGAATAAAATCAATGAATTGAGTTATACTAATTTTGTTTTTAAGTAAAAATAATTGATAATTAAACAATGAAACTGGTTATAATTTTACTCCTCAATTTCCTCTTCTTTTTCGCTTATCCTCAATCTAGTCAAGCAGGAGAAATAGCCGATAGATTAGCTGCTTATCCTCACTGGAACGGTAAACCAAATATTAGTCAAATTGATACTGATTTAATTTATCCTGAATGGATGGCAGGAACTTGGACAGCTACCAGTATACTACGGGAACAAATAGCCCCTTTAGCCCCTGAAATTGTTACCCCAGGCTTTGAAAAGAACCAAAAATACTTAAATCAACCTTTTACTTTTAAAGTCCGTTTTAAACCCCAACAAATATCAAATCCTACTATTCTTTCTCTCTCTTCTTTATCCCCTAAAAAAAGTTCTATTGTTGCCGATCGCGCTTTCAACGGAGAGAATATTGCGAAAGCTTATCTAGGTGATGATCAAGTTTTATCGGTTAAAGTGTCTGCTGATAATCCTAATCGTCAAATTACGTTTTTATCACAAAATAATCAATTGGTTTCTACCATAACAGCCCGTAGTCAAGAAACTCCCAATCCTGAAGAATTTTTAACCATTGAAATCACTCAACAATTGTTTCAAAGACCTTCTAGCATTTATCTCAATGAGGTTGAAACTGCTACAGATTACCAACTAATTGACCCTAACACAGTTGAAGCTAAACAAGTCACTGCTATCTATTTATCTCCTGAAGATCCTGACTATTTTAAAGCGATTGATCGTCCCGTTGCTGTGTATCAATATGATTTAATTTTGGATAAAATAAGGGAGAATGAGAATAATTAATTAGGAACAATAATTAGTCCTTCAAAGGGTTGTAATGAGATTTTTTCTGAAATAGTTTTGCTTTTCACATCGTTATGGGTTGATAATAAAATAGACCACGATTGTGTTACAAATGTAGGTGAAGTAAGCAACTCAAATGTACAGCGATCGCTTGACATATTTAACACTATAATAGCTTGGGTTTTTTCATCGGTTCGTGAGTAAGCTAATAGATTGGGATCATCCCCTAAAAGGATTAAGTTTCCTCTCCGCAAAGCTGATACATTCCGCCGAATTTTAATGACTTGTTTATAATAGTTTAAGATAGAATCAGGGTCTTTGACTTGATTTTCTACGTTTCTTTGTTGATAATCTAAGGGTAGCTTATACCAGGGCTTTCCTTCAGTAAACCCACCGTTTAACGAGTTATTCCAAGGCATGGGAGTACGACAACCATCACGTCCTTTGTAACTTGGCCAATCTATTTTTCCCCTGGGATCTTGTACTTCTTCAATGGTATCAGGAGGATTATCTCTCAACCCTAATTCCTCACCATAATAAATAAAAGGAATGCCTTTTAATGTTAGTAAAAAAGTAGCTAATAATTTAGCCACTTGATCGGAGTCTTTTTCCTGTGAATAACGAACAGTAGATCGAGGAAAATCATGATTACTTAAGACAACGGTGGTAGGAAAGTTTCCCAGAGTTCTTTCAAAATCTTCCAGCATTTCTCGACAAGTAACTGCATTGAGTTGAGAAAGTGTACTCAAGAAGAAATTAAAAGGGAGTTGTAATTCATCATCGTTAGTTCCATAGTAGTTAACAAGTTCTTGAGTATTCGGGACCCAAATTTCTCCAATTAATAGGGGATCTTCTGGATGATTGCTACGAATATGTTGCCGTAATTTTTTTAAAACTTCATGGTTATCTGGGTGATTTAGATTATGAATTGGATCTTGATTAAATTGATAAATATTGCGTAGATAATCAGGAACTCCATCTGTAATTGGATTATCTTTTAATTCAGGATCTTCTACTAAATAATTGATAGCATCTAATCTTAATGCAGCTGCACCTTTATTAATCCAAAAGTCACAAATGCTAAACATTTCTGTAATAACATCAGAATTTCTCCAGTTTAAATCTGGTTGTTGTACATAAAAGTAATGATAGTAATATTGTTGTGTTTTTTCATCAAATTTCCAGGTTGAAGGTTCAAACCCTTGCCAGTTATTGGGGGGACTACCATCAGGTTTAGGATCACACCAAATATACCAATCTCTTTTTTCAGAATCCTTTGATTGTCTTGATTCGATGAAAAACGGATGTTGATCTGAGGTATGATTTAAAATAATATCGACAACAATTTTTATGTTACGTTTGTTAGCTTCTTCTATTAATTTATCAAAATCTTCTAAGGTTCCATAACGAGGATCAACCGCTTTATGATTACTAATATCATAACCAAAATCCACATGGGGAGATTGATAAAACGGACTAATCCAAATCCCATCTATCCCTAAATCTGCAATATAATCTAGGCGATTGATAAGTCCTTGTAAATCTCCAATTCCATCTCCATTTGAATCTTGAAAACTTCTTAAATAGACATGATAGAAAATAGCTTCTTTCCACCAATTATTCATAATATTAATCTATATCACTAAAGTTTTTTTATTATATCATTCTCCAGCCAACTTAGAACCATTTAAAACTTTAGCTTTGTTTCGTGTTATGTTTTAATTATTGCCCAAACTCTAAACGAGCTTGTTCTACCATCTCTACTGTAACTTCTTCTGAATCTGCTGCTCTTGCTAATTCTTCAATACGCTGACGTGCTTGAGTTCTCACAAAAAAAGGGATGTTTTTCAGCTTTTTTTGAGCTTCTTGTGTCCAGCGAAGATTTTCTCCTGTATTAAATTCGCTCATGGTTTTGTATATAGATTCATTTCTATTCTTTTCATCATATCATTAGTTTTAGTCTAATTCGATTAAACTTAACAAATAGTAAAATATGTAACTATGAATTAATTCTAGAACTACAATAATCATTATTTATTAATTAATTAGTTATTATGGAAACTGAAAATGAACAGTGGTTAAAGATTTATAAAGCCTTTAAAAAAATTTGGGGTTATGAAGAGTTTAGATCTCCACAGAAAGAGGTGATTAACTGTTTATTAAAAGGACAAGATGCGTTAATTATCATGCCAACAGGTGGAGGTAAATCCGTTTGTTTCCAACTACCTGCGTTGTTAAAAAATGGATTGACTTTGGTTATTTCTCCGCTGGTTGCTTTGATGGAGAATCAAGTTAATGAACTCAAAAGTAAACAATTGCCAGTAGAATTATTACATAATGAAATATCGAGAAAGCAACGAAAAAGTACATTATATAAAATCAATAAAAACCAAATCAGATTACTGTATCTTTCTCCAGAAACATTATTAAGTCCTCCTGTTTTGCAATTATTAACTGAACCTCATATTGAAATCAACGGATTAATTTTGGATGAGGCACATTGTTTAGTGCAATGGGGAGAAACATTTCGTCCTACCTATAGTCGTTTAGGGGTAGTTAGACAAACATTATTAAAGAATAAATTATCAAATAAAAAAATAGCGATCGCAGCTTTTACTGCCACAGCTAATCCTAAATCAAAAGACATTATCAAAAGTAGTTTACAGTTAAAAAATCCTCAAATATTCTCTATTAGTCCCTATCGAAAAAATCTCAATTTAGCAATAAAAATTGCTTGGACTCCTCGTTGTCGTCGTCATCAACTTTTAAATTTTATACAATATCACCAAAAACAAAGTGGTTTGGTTTATGTACGTTCTCGCAAAGATAGTGAAGAATTAAGTCAATGGTTACAAACTTTGAATTATAAAGTAACTGCTTATCATGCAGGTTTAAGTGCAATAGAAAGAAGAGAAATTGAAGAAAAATGGTTAAAAAATAAACTACAATTTGTTTTCTGTACTTCAGCTTTTGGCTTAGGAATTAATAAACCTGATGTCCGTTGGATTGTGCATTATCAAGTCCCATTTTTATTATCAGAATATTTACAAGAAATTGGACGAGGAGGAAGAGATGGGAAGAGAACAAAAACTCTCTCATTAATTAGTGAACCGACAGGATGGCTTGATCCTAGTGATCAACAAAGAAATCAATATTTTCTACAACAATTACAAAAAAAATACCAACAAGCAAAACATTATTTTAAACAAATACCAACCCAAGGTAATCTAATTGAACTAAAACAGCAAATTCCTAATATTGAAGTTAGTTTATCTTTATTATATCGCTGGAAAAAATTGAAATGGATAGATCCTTTAAATTATGAATTAATATCGGATTTATCATCATTAAATATAAATCGAATGATTAAAGAATCTCAACAAGAATCAAAACAAATGCAACGATATTTAATGACTCGTACTTGTCGTTGGCAATATATATTAAATGCGTTTGGTTTTACCAAAGAAGCAAAAGGGTTTAACTGTGGACATTGTGATAATTGTTTAAGAAAACAGTAGTAAGCTATTTTACTTAAAATAAGAGATAGTGGTTTACTGGGGGGAATAATTCGAGGAGGAACCCTGAAACCTTAAGCAAAATT
>JASJDW010000078.1 GCA_030064955.1 Crocosphaera sp. | reverse complement strand
TACCGACTTTTATTACTGGTTAAATGTTGTAGAATTATTGAGTGATAATAGTCCTGTCTTAGTTATCAAAAATGAAAAACAAGAACGAAAACGAGACATTAACGAACGACAATTAAGAGGAGAATTTACTAATTTTAAAGAAACTTTAGCCACAAACTTAGCCACTAATAGAGGTTTACTTGAAATATTAAATAAAATTCAACATTATATCAGTAACTTACCTCATGTTGGCACAGAATTACCTGCTTATTGGGTCAAAGTTAGAGAAGTATTAGAAAAAGATACCCGTAACTATATCAGTCTTGATGAATATTTAAACATCTGTAAAAAACAAGGATTTAAAGACTTAGAAGATATGGAAGTTTTGAGTGGTTATTTTCATGATATAGGTGTATTTCTACACTTTCAAAATGATGATCTTTTAAACAAAACGATTATTCTTAATACTGCTTGGGGAACCGATGCAGTTTATAAAGTCTTAGATAACTCAACTGTTAGAGAAAATTTAGGTAAATTTAATCGCAATGATTTAAACAATATCTGGAATGAAGAGAAATATGTAACCATGCGTGGTGAACTTTTACGCTTGATGATGAATTTTAAACTCTGTTATGAAATACCCAGTCAACCGGGGAATTATATCGCACCTCAATTATTAAGTGCAGAACGACCAGAGTATAATTGGAATGAAGAAAATAATCTACTTTTGCGCTATGAATATGAATTTATGCCTAAAGGTATATTAACCCGTTTTATTGTCGAAACCCATCCCATGATTGAAAATGAAACTTGTGTTTGGAAAACAGGAGTTGTCTTAACTAAAGATGGTGCAAGGGCAGAAATTATTGAACGTTATCGTTATTATAAAGGGGAAATTCGTATACGAGTGTCAGGAAGTCGTAAACGAGATTTATTAACTACTATTAGACATGAATTAGGGAAAATTCATGATTCTTATGAACGTCTCAATTACAAAACTTTAGTCCCTTGTAATTGTCAAGAATGTAAAGGAAGTCAGTCACCTCATTTTTATCCTTGGAATGTACTTAATCAATTTATTGATGATAAAGAACCTAATATTCAATGCCAGAAAAGTTATGCTATGGTAGATGTACAGGGGTTAGTTAACGATATTCAATCTTTTAGAAAAAGATGATTTAATCAACAGGAGGACAATCAAATGCCAGATCAACGTACATTTAATTTTTATGGAGATACTCAGTATCATGAAAAAAATAAAGGTGAAGCAAATTTTAATAAGTATGATTCTGATCCCTCTCTCAAAAATGCACTAGATGAAATCGTAAAAAAACTCAATGAATTAAATAATAAACATCCCAATGTTGATAAAAAAGAAGCAACAGAAATTATCAACGCAGAATTTACAGATATTCAAAATAATCAACCCAAAAAATGGGCAATTATTAAACATATTTTTGATGGAAAACGCTGGTTCAATGGAGGTAAAGCAGCATTAGTTAAAGTTGGTGAACACTACAGCGAAAATAATGTATTTTATAAAGCAGCACTCGGGTTTGGTGAAGGATTTACCGAATAATGTAAGGTGGGGAGTGCATCGCCCTACTGCTATAAAATAAGGAAAGGAGTTAAAAATTCATGTTTAAAAACCTGGCTAAATTATACGAAACTGATTTTGTTGCTTGGACAGAAGAGACAACAAAATTGATTAAAGAAAAACAGTTTGAAGAAGTTGATTGGAACTCAGTTATAGAGGAAATAGAAAGCTTGGGGAAATCAGATAAACGAGAATTAAAAAGTCGATTGGCTGTTTTAATTCAACACTTATTAAAATGGCAATATCAACAAAATTTACGTAGTGGTTCCTGGAAAAATACCATTGATGAACAAAGAAATAGTATCGCTGATTTATTAAATGATAGTCCCAGTCTAAAACCCTATATAACTGAAATAATAGAGCAATCTTATCGTAGAGGAGGTAAAGCAGCTATTAACGAAACAGGGTTATCTCCTAACACTTTTCCATCTGAATGTTGTTATACAATAAAAGAAATACTAGATGATAATTTTTTACCAGAAATGTAGGGCGATGCACTCCCCACCTTACTATACAATAACTAAAAAAATGACTATTTCTCTTTCTTTTACTATTACCCTCGATGAATTTCTTAAACTTCCTGATTTAGAAACATCTCCAGCATGGGAATATATAAATGGAATTGCTAGGCAAAAACCAATGCCAAAAATGAGACATTCTCTCTTACAAAAACCCCTGATTAATATCATTGATAATAATACTGAAAGTTATACCGCTTTACCTGAATTAAGATGTACCTTTGGAAGTCGATCGCTTGTTCCAGATATTGCTGTTGTTGCTTGGAATAATTTACCTATTAATGAATTAGGAGTAGTTGAAGATAACTTTACTTTAGCACCTGATTGGTCGATTGAAATCCTATCCTCGAATCAAGCAGTTACTCGCGTCATGGATAACTTGTTACACTGTTTAAAACATGGTTGTCAGTTAGGATGGATGATCGATCCTGATGATGCGTCTATTGTTGTTTTTTTACCCAAAAAAGAACCAGATATTTATCGAAGTGATCGCATTCTTCCTTTAATCGATAACATCAACATAAATTTAACCCCTAACCAAGTTTTTAGTTGGTTAAAAATTAATAATAAATAGCACAATCAGAGAGTATTTGTTAAACGAATATTAAAACGCAATTTTGTAAGGTGGGCAAAGTTTTACATTTTACGGGTAGTTTAGATAAATCTCTGATTTGCCCACCCTACCGTCTAAAAAATAGCATTATTAAAGAAAAGTAGAAACTCCATGTAAATAATAGCAACAAAAATGGGCAACTTAGGGGTGAATCATATACTTAATTCTGCCGATAATTCCTATGAGAGATAAAATTGTTGCCCTCACAGATAATCTAAGTCGTACAATAGTCGGTAAAGAAAAACCCATTCGTCTGGTTATCGTTGCTTTATTGAGTGGAGGACACGCATTACTCGAAGACGTTCCTGGGGTGGGTAAAACCCTCTTAGCTAAGTCCTTAGCGCGTTCTATTAATGGACGGTTCCAACGGGTTCAATGTACCCCTGACTTACTCCCCACCGATGTAACTGGAACTAACATCTGGAACCCCAACACCCGAGAATTTGAATTTTTACCCGGCCCTGTATTTGCTAATGTATTACTAGCAGATGAAATTAACCGCGCTACCCCCAGAACCCAGTCTGCATTGTTAGAGGTAATGGAAGAGAAACAGGTAACGGTTGATGGAGAAGCGCGTCAAGTCCCTAAACCTTTCTTTGTGATCGCTACTCAAAACCCCACAGAATACCAAGGAACCTTTCCCCTTCCTGAAGCGCAAATGGATCGCTTTACAATTTCTTTAAGTATGGGTTATCCTAGTGAAGCCGAAGAATTGCAAATGTTACAAAAACAACTGCAACGGGTTCAGGTTGATGAGTTAGAACCTTGTATTTCCTTGGAAGATGTACGGGAGTTACAGCATTTAACTAGCTTGGTAAAAGTTACCCCATCTTTACAGCAATATATGCTTAGCATTGTACGGGCAACCCGTACCGATGATGATATTAGCTTAGGGGTAAGTCCTCGCGGTACCGTCGCTTTACAACGGGCAACCCAGGCTGTAGCATTCCTTGAAGAAAGAGATTACGCTACCCCAGACGACGTTAAATTTGTCGCCCCTCATGTCCTCTCTCATCGTCTCATCGTCGCTAATGGTCGTCAACCTCAAGCCATTATGGAACGGTTATTGCGATCGCAAGTCGTAGAACCCGAACTCATGGCTGCTTAAAATCTTAAAATTTTGTTAACATAGGGCAAGGAATTTGACAAGGTTCCTTGCAATTTCTTTACATTAAGATTAAAATAATTTACATAACTTTACATGAGGCTCACAAATATGAGTAACATAATCATCGAACTTCTTACCATTGCCGTCATGGTTATGGCCATCAGAAGTCAGCAGTCTCACAAAAACAGTGAGTTAGAGATGATTCGGGTGCCGATTGATGAAGACAGAAGGAGACCTTAAATTATGTTAGAAAAGTTAATCATTTTTTTACAAGACGAATTAGAGATTCCTGCGGATCAAGTCCATTTAGCCTTAAGACATACCCAAGCCATTCCATCTCAGTTACCGATGCAACTATGGAAATATGGTTTAATTGATATGACTCAACTTGAAAGAATTTTTGATTGGTTCGAGTACATTTAAAGGAGTCAGGAGTCAGGAGTCAGGAGTCAGAATATTTAATATTCCAGTAAAATAATCAATAAAAAAGGATTAGAGTCTTAGAAAAAGAGATTTTCTTGTGTACGTTACTATTTTATCCTCCTCTTTGCTAAATTCTCTGTTCTGACTCCTTGTCAAAACTGGTTGATTTCTTATATCGAACTCAGGTTGCTATATATCTGTGGCACTTGATGACTTGACGATCTGACGAACCCGATAAATAGGGCGTTTTTGTGATTCATGATACGTTCTCATGATTAATTCTGCCAGCAAACCAGAAATCAATAATTGGATACCAGTGAGTATTAAAAGCACTGCTAAAATCAGTAAAGGACGATTGCCAATGCTTAATCCTAGAATGAGTTTGAGAAACGTTAAATAAGTTCCCATCAACAGTCCTGCGATCAATAAAATTAAGCCACCTAGTCCAAAAATGTGCATTGGACGGGTAAGAAATTTCTTTAAGAAAAAGATAGTCAGTAGATCCATAACCACTCGAAAGGTTCGTCCCAAACCATACTTACTGTGTCCATAACGACGAGCATGATGACGAACGGGAATTTCAGTAATTTTTGCCCCTTCAATGTAAGCAAGAGCCGGTAAAAAGCGATGTAATTCCCCATAGAGATTCATATCTAAGATGACTTCTCGACGATAAGCTTTTAATGAACATCCATAGTCATGTAATTTAACCCCAGTAACGCGACCAATAATCCAGTTAGCAATTTTAGAAGGAAGCAGTCGTGTTAAACGGTCATCTTGACGATGTTTGCGCCAACCGCTAACCAAATCATACCCTTCTTCAAGTTTAGCGACTAACTCAGGAATATCAGCCGGATCATTTTGTAAATCTCCATCTAAGGTAATAAAAATTTGTCCTTGAGCATATTCAAATCCTGCTGCCATGGCCGGTGTTTGACCATAGTTTCGGCGAAAAATAATAGCAACTAAATCATTACGACTTTTAGCTAATTGCTGTAGTAATTCAGCAGAACCATCTTGAGAGCCATCATCCACACAGATAATTTCATAGGATAGTTTGTTTTTTATTAAAACATCGGCAATTGTTTCAATTAATACAGGTAAACTCTCAACTTCATTAAAAATAGGAACAATCACCGAAAGGTAAACTTCACGATAATTGTAATTATCTTTCTGGGGCAGTAATGTTAGTGTTTCGCTCATCACTTTTATGGGTTTTCCTTAAAAATTTTGCTGATAATGTAACATGAAATTGAAACAAAATTGAATCAATCATTAAATTTCTGGTTTTACCAAAGATACAGTACATTGACCAAATGTTTCATAGTTTTTGATGTTTTGATACTTTTCTTGAAGCATTTTGCAGAAAAGATCAGACTTGTTAGGATAAACTATCCACATACGAGATTCAACAGGGGGGAGACTGTTGAGCCATTCTTTGATATTGGCTTCGTTAAACTGATATTGAAAAACCCCTTCTTTTTTGATAATGGAAGCTGAACCACGATGATAATGTTCCAGGGGTTTAGAGGTTCTATGAATGATAGACCAAATAATCACATCCTCTGGTTGTTCCTCGGCATTAATTAGCTGAGCAACCCCTCGATAAAAATCTCCACGAGCGCCCATGTAGCGTGCCGGTGAGCTATAGTAATGAGCTAATCCGGTGCTAACAGCAATACCATAAACTAAAGCCATACTGATAGCCATAACCCGCCACTGTCGCCATATTTTCAGAAAACCCACCGCCATCAGAACAAATAAATAGGGGGCAACAAACATAAAATAGCGAGTAATCCATATTGAGTTGGACAGGTGAGAATAGATAAAGATCACTGTTAAAGGAATAAATGCCCAAGCAGCTACCCATAAGGTTTGTTGGCTACGAGGTTTCTTAATAATGGCAATCACCAGTACAGCAACCACTAAAAGAATATAAATGTGGAGAAACTTAGTTAAATAAGGGGGTGGAGGGGGATAAGAATAAGCAGTTAAAATTCTAAATTGCCTTAAAACTTCTCTAATTCCAGGGGTTGGGCCAATTAAATGGTGTTTTCCTGTAGTAACTGCTGAAATTAAATCAATGGCAATGGGAATACACAGAACCATCAATCCGATGAAGGGTTTAGCAAAAGCCAGCAATTTTTGCCTTTGTTGAGAGAATTTTGTCCCAATCAGTAATAAATCTGCTCCTAACAACGTTCCATTGAAAGGAACTGTAAGAATAGCTAAAAATCTAAAGATAGCCCAGCTAGTTTTCGTTTTCCAATCATCAGGGTATTTTAACGCCTGAGCTAAGGCAAAGCTTCCAGCTAGGGTAACACAGGTACTTAAAGTATAGTAACGAACTTCTTGAGCATGATTGATAAACAGAGGTGAGAGCGTCAACAGTAAAGCAGACAGCAACCCAGTGGTTTCATTGAATAAGGAACGACCCAATTGATAAATTAAGACAACACTCCCTAAGGCAAAGATAACCGATAATCCTCTTAACCAAGCATCACTTTGACTGAATGACATCCAGAACGCGAGGAGGGGATAATAGAGGAATCGACCATCTTTCATCCTTAACTTTTCAGCATCAATTAAGCTAATAAATTCATCAATCCATAAACCTTTTGAGTCAAGTTTATAAATATAGAGACTAAGAGCTAATAGAAGAATCAAACCCAAGAAAAACCATTGCCTTCGTTCATCGCTCTGATGGGCTATTAAGGGAAATTTTATCGTTTTTAGTTTCATCTGAATTTATATTGAAACCCTAAGGCAATAACATATCTTGACCTATATGTTAAACCAGAAAGGTTAAATTTCTTAGAAAAATTTAACGGTAACCAGGAAATCCTCATCCACCCTAGAATTCCTGTCGATTTATCGCAGAGAGTCTCAAAACAGTTTTACTCATCTTGATTGAGCGGTTAGGAAACAGTGAAGCGTGAACCGTTGTCAGTTATGGGTTTGATTAGGAAATAATGGGTTCTAGAACTTGGCCTAACCATTTGATTACTTTTTGCTCATAACGATCGCCTTGGGGTAAACAGGATAAAGCGCGACGATAATCAGCGATCGCATAATTCCAATCCCCCCTTAAATAATGGGTATAGCCTCTTTCTGCATAGATACGTCCTAAATATTGATCTCCAATAATTTTCGCTAGTTCTAACGTTTCAATGGCTAACGGATAGTTGCCCAATTCCCTAAAGGTAATCCCCTGATTAATCCAGACTTTTTGGTTATAAGGATTAATATCTAAGGCTTGTTCGTAGTTTTCTATGGCTTTACTCAAGTTTCCTTGACGGGCGTAACAGTTTCCCCGATTATTATAAGCTCGATCTAACTGGGGATTAAGGGCGATCGCCTGATTAAAGTCAGCCATGGCCTGGTCATAGTTGCCTATTTTCAGGTACATTAACCCTCGATTATTATAGTCAATGGCACTATAGGAACAACGGGAAATCAATTGGTTAAGGAGACGAATCGCACTTTCATAGTTCCCTTGATTTGCTTCTTGTTTAATCAGAATTCTTAACTGTAGATCCGAAAGGGCTTTTTTTTGGAGTTGGGTTGCTATCGCAGCAGTTATGGACTGCTGAATGGATATAGGAGTGGGCGATCGCCCAGGGTTCCTATAGTCAACTATGTTATCATTCATCATAATATGGGGGTGTTTATTAAAGTTACTGTACTCAATAGTTTGATGCTTAACGGTAAAAAATGTGTCACTCTTGCAACTGTCTTGACACCTATCTTTAGACATTCAATCTTTCTAAGTCCCTATTGTCGGTAGTTTCAGTATCCTATTAAGTTTTCCTTAAATTTTTTGGCTTTTCTAGGCGCGTCCCCATGACTGATACAATTAGACTGTCTGATCACCATAAGGAGTGACTCTTACTCATGTCCAGCACCACATTATTACCGAAGCATTCTGATATCTCTATGGATGATTACTGTGTATTTGGGTTAGCAACTTGTTTTTTAAAGGATGAGGGAGAATTTCATCAAGTTCGTGTTATTGAACCTATTCCTTCTGCTGCCTTAGAAGCCATTTGTCAAGGAATTCCTACGTCTTATGAATTAGCTTGTGCGAAATCCATTGGAGCAATTTTAACTGGGGAAACCTTGACAAAAACCGCTGATTTTCCTGATGATGCTCAGTTTTGTGATAATTTTACTGAACGGACTTTGGCTGCGGTGAGAACTTATAAAACTCGTCCTGATGCTCAATCTTTAATTCCTTTAGGAACTATTAAAAAAGACTTGAACTTTTCTTTGGAAAGAAAGCGAGTTTTGAATGCAGTTAATGTGGTTAAAACAGAAGATAACGTTAAACAACATTCTCATACTCATCAAGTTTTATAAGGTAAATTAATTCTATTGGGGTTGACATTTTCCTGCACGAATCAAACCAACACGGCGGGCGATCGCTTCTTGTTTGGAAGAAAAAGGACCCCAATACTTTGTATTTTCTGGTAATTGATTCGGAGCAAGTTCAACAATTTCACATTGTTGGTTTTCGGTTTGAAGAATATACCAATTATTAGCATTATTCATCAGTATACCTAAATTTTGCTTGACAGATTTCAACTACTAATACCAAATCCGATTTAGATATCCCCTTTTAAAGCCGAAGGCTGATAAATTCGTCTTATTTTCAGGAACAGAAACTGATTCTAACTTACCAAATATACGCATAGGCAATATACAACGTTCCCTCTAGTTGTTCAATATTAAAAGGGGCATAATTATCAAAACCAGGAGGATTAGCAAAGCCAACAATGGGTAAGTTTTTGATCTACTGAGTTTAGCTACTTATTTTAATCTTCCCGATCGCAAAATACTAATAATTAACCAAACCCCCAATAAACTAGCTGCTGCAAATAAAACACTACTAATGACAGACAATTCTTGAGTAGATGATCCAATAGAAATAATCGCAGCCCCCATAATTAATGAACCCAGTACAATACTAAAAGAAAGACGATTGGCAGAAGCATCAACACTGCGTCTTAAAGGTTCTAATTCTCGTAATCTTAAATTCCATTGTAGGGTTTCTGAGGACAATCTATCCAGTAATATATCGATTTGTCGAGGGGTTTTCAGATAGATGGATTTTAAGTCTAAAACGGTTCTTAAACTGGTTTGTAAGGGGGTATCTCCGATTAATTGACGGCGGAATAAATCTGTCATTAAGGGTTTAATTTCATCAAATAGATTGATTTCAGGATTAAACTGTCTGGCAGCCCCTTCTAAGTTGGCTAAACATTTTGCATAAAGTCCTAAATTTCCAGGAACTTTTAGCTTATTTTTACGGGCAATTTGTAGAATTTCATAAACCACTTCACTAAAGTTAAATTGAGATAAACTTAAATCATAATATTTTCGTAAAATTTGTTCATAATCGTTGCGTAATTTTTCTAAACTTTCAACTTTTCCTGATTCTGATAATTCTATGGTTAATTGTGTACATCCTTGGGCATCTAAATCAAAAATTGCTAGTAATAATTCTGTTAAAATTTGTTGGGTTCTAGGATCAAGTTTTCCCACCATTCCACAGTCAATAATGGCAATTCTTCCATCATCTAAATAAAAAATATTACCAGGGTGGGGATCTGCATGAAAAAAGCCATCTAGATAAAGTTGTTGGAAAAATGCCCTGAATAATAAAGTGGTAATTTCTTGTTTCTTTTTCTCAATGGATTGACTACTTTCAGGAATGGTTAAATCAGCTTGTAAAATGGGTTGACCATATAACCATTCTAATACTAAAATTTTATCGGTAGTTAACTGCCAATACACTTTAGGAATGACTAATTTTTGGGGATCAAACCAACGACTTTCTGATAAATTATGTCTAATTTTATCGGTATAAGTTGCTTCTTTGGTAAACTTTAATTCTGCTTTAATGGCTTGGGAAAATTCATCAGCTAACTTAATAATATCATAATTTTGTCCAAATTCTGTTAAAGAAACTAACTCCGCAATTCCCTTAATTAAAGTAATATCTTGTTCAACAATTGTATCAATACCTGGCCGTTGAACTTTAATCGCAACTTCTTCCCCAGTTGTTAAAGTGGCGCGGTGAATTTGTCCAATGGAACCAGCAGCGATGGGTTGCTGATTAATATTACTAAAAACTGATTCGATGGGTTGTTGTAATTCTTGGCTGAGAAGTTGTTCAATGGCTTCCCAAGAAACAGGGGGAACATTGGCTTGTAGAGCAGTCAATGCTTTAATGTAATTAGGGGGTAAAATATCAGGACGAGTGCTTAAAATCTGTCCTAATTTCACATAAAAAGGTCCCAATTCTACAAGAATATTGCGTAACACTTCAGGGGGTGGAACTTGAGGATTTTCTGCTTTTCCTCCTGTTAACAAACCCCGCATATAGTCCCAACCATTACTAAGGACAACTTCAATAATTTCTCGTTGACGCGCACTGGTTTGAGTTAAGGAAAACATACAATAATTCTCTGTAGTTAATTAAGATAAATTATGATAATTTTTATGATTATTATAGCAGTTTTCATACTTGTAAGGTACAAACTTTTCTAGTTTTAGGAGTTAGGAGTTAGGAGTTCAGGAGTTCAGAAGTTCAGGAGTTCAGAAGTTGAATATTAGGTGTACCTCATGAGTCTAGGAAATGCTATAGAAGTTCCCATACTTGTAAGGTACAAACTCTTCTAGTTTTAGGAGTTCGGGAGGGCAGGATTTCAGGAGTTGAATACTAAGTGTACCTCATGAGTGCAGGAAATGCTATGTAGAGTATTTATCCATAAAATGTTAAAAAATTAATCAGTTGGGGCTTAAGAATATTAAGCCCTTACTGGTTACTATATAGAATTTAACTGATAATCGTTCTTTCAATTGTATTACAGATTACCTGTAAGCATTCAACCGTCAGCGTTCGGCGTTCAGCTTTTGTATCAAAACCGTCACTTTCAGTCACTTTTGATGCTAGAGATTCATAGTTTTTGGCTTTGAGTAAGTCAAGATGATAATAAACATATAAAGTAAGCTGATGGCTGACGGCTGATAACTGAATGCTTATAATTACATACAATTAAAGTAATTTATCTAATTCAGAATCTTTTTGTAATTCTTTGAGCAGTTTTTTAATATCTTGAGTGCGATTTTTATTAACCACAAGGGTCACATTTTTATCTCGAACAATTACTACATCTTCTAGACCAATAGTAGCGATCACTTCTTCTTCATTACTATTATAAATAATTGCGCCTTTGCTATCTAAAGTAACATGATTGCCTAATTCAACATTATCCCCTTCCCTATCAATTAAACGTTCCAAAGAATTCCAGTCTCCTAAATCATCCCAACCAAAATTAGCTGGTAAAACATAAGTTAATTCAGTCTTTTCCATTAAAGCATAATCAATGCTCGTTTTCTCTAATTCTTCATAAGCTGCTTGACCTTTTTCTTGTAGGGGTTTCAACACTTGAGATGCGTGTTTTTCTAACTCTTCTAATACCACACCTGCGCGAAAAATAAACATTCCACTATTCCAACTAAATTGACCCGTTTCCAGAAAAGATTTAGCGGTTTCTAGATCGGGTTTTTCTGTAAAACGATTAACTTTATACACAGGTAAATTATCAAAATGATTGGTTAATTTTCCCTGTTCAATATAACCGTAACCTGTGGAGGGATAAGTCGGTTTAATTCCTAAAGTAACGATCGCTTTTTCTTCTGAAGCGAGTTGGGAAGCAGCGTTTAAGGTCTTTTCAAATTCATCTGTATTTTTAATCCAATGATCTGCTGGAAAAAAACCAATCACAGCATCATTACCATAGCGTTTCGCAATTTCTAAGGTAGTCCAAGCAACCGCAGGGGCCGTATCTTTTCCTTGGGGTTCCACTAAGAGATTACTATTAGGTAGATTCGGTAATTGTTCCCTAACTCCGTTTGCAATGGGACTGGCCGTAATCACCCAAAGATTATCCCAGTTATTCGCTAGAGGTAAAAGACGTTGGGCCGTTGCTTGTAGCAAACTGTCTCCACTTCCGTCTAAGGATAAAAATTGTTTAGGACGTTGACGACGGGACAGTGGCCAAAAGCGTTCCCCTTTACCACCAGCAAGGATGACAGGAATTAAAGGTTGAGTCATGTTTCTCTCGATCAATCAGGTTTTGAACTGATTGTATCCTGTTTAGGGAGAGTCTTTTGAGTCTGAGGCAATTTTTTGTTCCACAGAGGAATGAGTTGCTGTCTGGACAACTGGAATCACCACCCATAATCCTGTTTTGGGGTCGCGGTAGGTACGAAAGGGGTTAGGTTGGAGGGGTTGTTTAGACGCTTTAGCCATAATATCGTCGTTAATAACCTGTTTACATTTATTGTAAGTCTAAGAAAGAATACGGAAAGTGACTAAGATATCCTCAGAATCGTGATATTGATCACACCCTTACGTGATCCTTGAGATTACAGAGTGTCAATCAGGTGAATTTCGGGATTTTTTGTAAAAATATGACAAAGCTTCCGTAAAATCCCTAATGTTTTCCTGAACTGTTTCTGGTTTCTTTTTTCCTTGTATAATATAGTACATATATATGTAAAAAATACTGCTCATGGGTCATCAATCTAATTCACCGCTTTTAATCCTTATTGATGGACATTCTTTGGCGTTTCGGGCCTATTATGCGTTTGCTAAAGCGAGAAAAGGTCCGTTAAGAACATCTACAGGTATTCCTACCAGTATTTGTTTTGGGTTTCTCAATTCTTTAATCCAGGTGATTAAGTTAGAAAATCCTCAATATATAGCTATTGCTTTTGATAGTAAAGAACCGACATTTCGCCATGAAGCGGATGTTAATTATAAAGCAGATAGAAAAGAAACTCCAGAGGATTTTATACCGGATATCCAGAACTTACAACGATTATTAGAAGCATTAAATATAACCATTATAACTGCCCCTGGATATGAAGCAGATGATGTTTTAGGAACTGTGGCTACAAAAGCAAGTCAAGGGGATTATCGGGTTAAAATTGTTAGTGGCGATCGCGATCTTTTTCAGTTGGTTAATGATGATAAGAATCTCAGTGTTTTATATTTAGAAAGAAATGCAGTAAAAAGTTCATCTGGGGAAGGTTATACGGAGTTTAATATTGACGCTGTTATAGAAAAAATGGGCATTAAACCCACACAAGTTATTGATTATAAAGCGTTATGTGGTGATAAATCGGATAACATTCCTGGGGTTAGGGGAATTGGAGAAAAAACGGCGGTTAAGTTATTAACTGAATATGGAACATTAGAAGAAGTCTATAACAAAATTGAAGAGATCAAAGGAGCAAATCAGAAGAAGTTAAAGGAAGGAAAAAAAGATGCTGAACATTCCCAATATTTAGCCAAAATTGTTACGGATGCACCTTTAGAGTTTCAGATAGATAGTTGTGAACTAACAGGATTTAATTTTGATGCCGTGAAACCTATCTTAGAAGAATTAGAATTGAAAAAGTTTATTAAAGAGATTAATCAATTACAAGCACATTTTGGTGGGAATATTACATTAGAAGTTCATGAGAAAATTAATAAAGATGAACCGCACCAACTATCAATCTTTGATGATGTATCTACTAAACTTGAACCCATTGATAGTATCCAAGAAGAAAAGGAAGAATCTTTAATTCAACCTCAAATCATAATAGAAATAGAGCAATTAAATCACTTAGTTGCTAAACTTTCAACTTTTACGAATAATGGGATTCCTGTTGCTTGGGACACAGAAACAACAGACTTAAACCCCAGAGAAGCTGAGTTAGTTGGGATTGGTTGTTGTTGGGGAAATAAACCGATAGATATTGCTTATATTCCCATTACCCATAAACAAGGAAAACAACTGAAAAAAGAGCAAGTTTTAAATAGATTACGACCTATTTTAGAAGATTGTAACTATCCTAAAGTTTTTCAGAATACTAAATTTGATCGACTTATTTTTAAACATCAGGGAATTAACCTCAAAGGTGTGGTTTTTGATACCATGTTAGCGAGTTACGTTTTACATCCTGAGAAGAGTCATAAATTAAGTGAGTTATGTGAACAATATTTAGAGGGTATTACTAGCCAAAACTATCAGGAGTTAGGAATAGGAAAAAAACAAACGATCGCTGATTTAGCTATAGATAAAGTAGCTGAATATTGTGGAATGGATGCTTATGCAACATTTTTGTTAGTGGAACCTTTAAAAAAAGAATTGAAACCAGTTCCCACCTTAGAAAAACTATTACTAGAAGTAGAACAACCTTTAGAAGCTGTATTAGCTATCATGGAAGATACAGGAATTTTAATTGATACAGAATATTTAAAAGAATTATCAAAGCAACTTAAACAAGATTTATTAACCTTAGAAGAGAAATCATATCAAGCAGCAGGAGAAACATTTAACTTAGGATCACCTAAACAATTAGGAGAAATTTTATTTGAAAAATTAGAACTTAACCGTAAAAAATCAAGAAAAACAAAAACAGGTTATTCAACGGATCACGCAACTCTAGAAAAATTGAAAGGAGATCACGCTATTATTGATTATATTTTAGAATATCGCACCTTATCGAAGTTAAAATCAACCTATATTGATGCGTTACCCGAATTGGTTGATAGAGAAACAAAACGCATACATACTAATTTTAATCAGTCTGTAACCGCCACAGGAAGACTATCCTCTTCTAACCCTAACTTACAAAATATTCCCATTAGAACCGAATTTTCTCGTCAAATAAGACAAGCATTTATCCCACAAAAAGACTGGTTATTAGTTTCCGCAGATTATTCCCAAATTGAACTAAGAATATTAGCCCATTTAAGTCAAGAAACAGTTCTATTGAACGCTTATCAAAATGCTCAAGATGTCCACACTGTAACAGCTAAACTATTATTTGAGAAAGAAGAAATCACACCCCAAGAAAGAAATTTAGGTAAAACCATTAACTTTGGTGTCATTTATGGAATGGGGGCGCAACGGTTTGCTAGAGAAGCAGGCGTTACTCCAGCAGAAGGAAAAGAATTTATTAATAAATATCGTCAACGGTATGCAAAAGTATTCGACTATTTAGAGAGTATGAAAAAAGAAGCGATCGCTAATGGATACGTAACCACAATTCTAGGAAGAAGACGTTATTTTAACTTTTTTGATAATAATTTATATCGTTTTTGTGGTCACGATCCTCAAACAATTGATCTCAATAAATTAAATATAAACTATAATGATTCTCAACTATTAAGGGCTGCTGCTAATGCACCAATACAAGGATCCAGTGCGGATATTATTAAAATTGCGATGGTTAAAATACAAGAAATTTTAAACCAATATCAAGCTAATTTATTACTACAAGTTCATGACGAATTAGTGTTTGAAATACCACCCCAAGAATGGGAAGAATTAGAAAATAAAATTAAAACAACAATGGAAAATGCTGTTACATTGACGGTTCCTTTAGTGGTAGAAATTCATGCTGGTAAAAATTGGATGGAAGCGAAATAGATAATTAAGAATTTGTATATAGATTATTTACTTAATAATCTATTTAATATTAAGTATAGGATGAAGTAAGTCTAACAATAAAGATTAAAATAATTAATGTAACCCTAAATTGATTAGAACATAAAGAAAACAATATATGACCGAAACTTCCCAAACCCTTCAATTACCCAGTCACGAAAGCGCGATCGCTTTAGCCGGAGTCGCCGAAGAAAACCTCAGATTCCTTTCTCGTCATACAGGGGCAAACTTAGTCTTACGGGGTCAAGAATTAAATATTTATGGACCAGAGAAACAGGTTGCAAGGGTAATGAAAGTGTTGCGATCGCTACAACCCTACTGGGAGGAAGGCAAAACCATATCTCGTCCTGATTTAATGACCGCGTTTCAAGCTTTAGATACGGGACGCATGGACGAATATCAAGACTTACAGAAGTCTATTTTAGCAAGAACTCGCCGAGGGGAAGTCATTCGGGCAAAGACCTTTCGACAAAAGCAGTATATCAAAGCTATACAAAAGCATGATGTTACTTTTTGTATTGGCCCAGCGGGAACAGGAAAAACATTTTTAGCGGCTGTTTTAGCAGTTAAAGCCTTATTAAATGATGAATGTGAACGATTAATTTTAACCCGTCCAGCGGTAGAAGCAGGGGAAAAATTGGGTTTTTTACCGGGAGATTTACAACAAAAAGTTAACCCATTTTTAAGACCTTTATATGATGCGTTATACGAGTTTATTGATCCGCAAAGAATTCCTGATTTAATGGAAAGAGGACAAATAGAAGTAGCCCCTTTAGCTTATATGCGAGGACGGACTTTAAGCAATGCTTTTGTCATTGTTGATGAAGCACAAAATACTACGCCGGCACAATTAAAAATGGTGTTGACACGGTTAGGATTTGGCTCAAAAATGGTGGTAACAGGAGACATTACCCAAACCGACTTACCCAGACATCAACAGTCTGGTTTAGTGGTGGCTACTAACATTTTAAAATCAGTCGAAGGCATTGCTTTTTGTCAGTTTTCTCAAGCAGATGTCGTCCGTCATCCTTTGGTACAAAGAATTGTCGAAGCTTATGAAAAGTTTGAGCATTAATCACTATCTAAGATATTGATATCTGAGTACAGTTGTGCAAAAATTTATAGCAGTTCCCATACTTGTGAGGTACAAAGTTTTTTAGTTTTAGGAGTTCCACAGCGAAGCTCCGGCTAAGCGCGAACAGGAGTTCCTCACTCCGTTCCGGCTAAGCGCGAACAGGAGTCAGGAGACAGGTGTTAGGTGTTAGGTGTACCTCATGAGTCCAAGAAATGCTATAAGCAAAGTCTTGATCTGGAGAGTTATTTTTATATTGTCTTTGTTTAATTCTTAACATTTCATTTTTATAATCGATGGCTAAGAAATGTCAGCCATTTTTTTTTGCTGTAGCTAAGCTAATAATTAATATCTTACTTCTTTCTACAGTCCGAGGTCATTAATGTTAATCTCAATTAAGCAATGGGTAAAACGAAAAATTCCCAGAGTTCCCCCAGATATCAGGGAAAAATTACAACAAGAACTACTAGATGAGGCTGAACTGGATACTGAGTTTCTCGTCTTAACCATTAGTTCTTGTGTTATTGCTACCCTTGGACTCTTAATCAATAGTGCTGCGGTGATTATTGGTGCAATGTTGATTGCCCCTTTAATGTTACCGTTGCGAGGTCTAGCTTTAGGGATGTTAGATACCGATGGCTTGTTGGTGAGAAGCAGTCTGATGACCCTTGTTATTGGAACCATAACGTCCGTGATCATTTCTGGTATGGTTGGTGGCTTTTTTAGCTTACCAGAAGCCTCTTTTGGGTCAGAAATCTTAGGACGAACTCAACCTAATTTAGCGGATTTAGGGGTCGCTGTGGCAGCCGGGGCCATTAGCGGTTTTGCAAAAATTCGTCGTAAACTGAGCGATGCGTTGGCAGGGACAGCCATTTCTGTCGCTTTAATGCCGCCTCTATGTGTTGTGGGTATTTCCTTATCTCAAAATTCTTTACCCTTAACGAGTGGGGCATTTTTGTTGTATTTAACTAACCTTTTAGGCATTACCCTATCCTGTATTATTATTTTTATTCTTGGTGGTTATTACCTTAATTACAGTCAAACCAGTCAAGCTTTAAGTGGGTTTGTGGCTATGACAGGAATCTTAGTGTTTCCTCTATTTATTAGTTTTGGAAATCTTCTTCGACAAGAACGGTTTGAAGGGAAAATTAAAACCCTTTTGGAAAATAAAACCGTAACTGTTGGCCAACAAAGTGAGTTAGTTGGTTTAAAAGTTCAATGGCCGACGTTTCCCTGGAGTAAGGACTATCCCATTATCCTAGTAACGGTTCAAGAAAACACGAAAAATCCTATTACTCCCACCCAGGTTAGTTTAGTTGAACAGTTGATTAAGAAAGAGTTGGGGAAAAAGTTTAAACTGGTTTTCCGAGTCAGTCAATTACGAGAAGTAGTGGCCGACTATGAACGACCTTTATCCACTCCTGATTTATTTGGCCCAGTGACTCCTCCTCCAGTTTCTCCATTACCTCGACAAGAGATATTACCGTCTTTGTCCTCTAAAGACAATCAATAATTTTGTATTTTCCCCCATATTCTAATGTCTAAGAGACTGTTGATCAACAAAAGTAGGGTGGGCAAATCATACCAAATCCGCTTTAGAAAGTAGATAATCATATGGAGAGGGCAGAGGAAGCAGGGGGAGACTAGGAGACTGGGGGACTTTGGGGACTGGGAAGACGGGGAGAATAAACCCTAAACCCTACACCCCACACCCTAAACCCTACACCCCACACCCTAAACCCCACACCCAAGAGCGAAGCGACTTCACACCCCACACCCCAAACTAGATATCTCTAGTTATTTTTGAGAACTGGT
>JASJDW010000077.1 GCA_030064955.1 Crocosphaera sp. | reverse complement strand
TATGCTAATAATTGGGTAATCTACAAGCCAATAAATTTTATCTAAAATCGTATTCATGAAGGGATACTATCGTGTTTTCTTTTGAGAGAATTATCTGTGATTAAAAACCTATCTCCTCTCTTAACAAAACCTAAGAAACCATCATTTTTTGCTTGAGGAAGTTCTCCAGGTTGATAACCGTATAACCACATTTTTTCTTTAACATTATTGGGTAACTTAACTAATTGTTGATAGTGTGAATGAACAGGACTAGGATATTTTGAGGTTTCACAATCATGAAAAATAACATCTGCTTCTTGATAGTAGTTTTGTAGGGGTTGATAACATAATTGAGTATCACTTGTAATAAAAATTTTTACATTATTAATTCTAAAAAATAATCCATAAGTTGGCATGAGATAAGTTCCATTATCAATATGAATCATTTTTACTAACTGAAAATTAATGTTTTGCCAACGAAAAGTATGGTTATTATTAATAGAATAGAGATTAAAAAAGCTCTCCAAACTGGCAATTTCTCCTTCAATTGATCCCATTCCTCCTGATAACGTATTTCCCCAAATCTTATTAGCAATTTCATGACTTAAATAAAGATTAGGTTTCTTACATTGAGGATCGAATTTAGTTGTTAATCCTATATATTCTAATCCTCCAGCATGATCAGAATGTAAGTGACTAATATAAATATCGGTAATATCTCGATGGGAAAACCCTTCTTCATTCAAAGAAAAACGAATATCTGAACCACAGTCAATCAATAATTTTTTCCCTGTTTCAGTGATGAGAAATATATTAGAATGAAAATTATCAGCCCCGACGGTAAATGCTGAACCTGAACCTAAAAAAAGTAATTGAGCCATTCTGAGATATAAACTAAGTTAAAATTATAATATTTCTAATTATTACTAAATCTTTAGATAAGACTTTGATAAAGTTCTTCTAGTTGTTTAGTAACTTGAGGGGGTTTGGCAGTAAAACGAATATAAAATCTTTGATTATTATTAGATTTATCTAAAACTTTAGCATAAATATCATCACTAATGGACTGAGAAGTTTCTGAACTTAATAAATTACACTTAATGTTAGTCATTCCCGAAATAAACCCTTGAGGATCATCGTGATTATAATCAATGATACCCTCATTTTCTGATAAGGCTATCAATTTACCACAATACCTAGCATCAGCAACATTTTTTCCATCTACAATACTATATTCAATCAGTAAAGGTTGAGGTATCTTGACAAAAATTTCTTCTTTTTTCGGTAAAAATAACTTATAAGCACCTTTAATTCCTCCCACTTCATAAATAGAAATGGGTTCTTTTACTCCCTTGGGTTGAACTTGCTTTTCTGATTCAATGACAACCATTGAATCCACTTCTTTTAAGGTTGATTGAGGAATTAAAATTTGTCCCCCAATGGTGTGCGATTCCACGCGATAGGTTAAATTAACTTGAGAACCCACAACACCGTATTTAGTGCGTTTTTCAGAACCAATATTACCGACAACTACTTCTCCTGTATTAATCCCAATTCCCATCTCTAATGGTGGTAATTCCCATTGTTTCATCTGTTCATTGACCGATTCCATAGCTAACTGCATAGCAATACCACAAGCGATCGCCCGTTCTACATCGTTTTTTTGGGAAATAGGCGCACCAAATAACACTAAAATACCATCTCCCATAAACTCATCAATAGTCCCTTCATAATGAGTAATTACATCAGCCATTTTTCCTAAATAAAAGTTAAGAATTTTTACCACTTCTTCTGGGGATAATCGCTCAGACATTGCCGTAAACCCTCGTAAATCTGAAGTTAAAATAGTAATTTTTCTTCGTTCTCCCCCTAAAGATAAACCGGCAGGATTTTCTAACAAATTAGCCACTACTTGATCCGTCAAATAACGACCAAAGGTTTTACGAATATCCGCTGCCATTCGTGCAATATAAGCAGTGATGGCCATGCTTGACCCCACAAACGCGATAAAACCAGGAACAACGGGAAGCCACCAGCCTTCAAGAAAGGCGACATAGGTACTGCCCATCAAAATAACGCCAGCCCCGAAAATACTTCCCCATCGCTTCCAAGAGACGTTTTTAGACCGATCTTGGTAGCGAAACGCCCAGGTTAGAGTTGCCCCTGTCCCTGCCCAAAAGACGATCCACAGCCATTCTATGGGATCTGACCAAGTTTTGAACAAAGGACGACCTTCTAAGGCCCCACTAATGATTTGACTAACT
Source organism: Crocosphaera sp. (assembly GCA_030064955.1). Lineage (GTDB taxonomy): Bacteria > Cyanobacteriota > Cyanobacteriia > Cyanobacteriales > Microcystaceae > Crocosphaera. The sequence continues at coordinate 16,407 of JASJDW010000077.1, read as the reverse complement.
AAATTAGCGTGAATTTCTGCCCCGGCTACCGGTTCAGCTAAACCAATTAAACCACTACTGTACGGGGTAAAAAAGAGATCTTTAAAGCTTTCCCCCACCTTGCCAATGATAATAATGCGATCGCTGGCCCAGTCCGATGGAACTTTATTTTCCAGAATATCGCTCATGGAAACGGTTTCAAACGTACCATCTCCTCCTCGATAATTAATTAGTAGTTGATAACCCCCTGCATCGGTGCGAACATAACCCCCATCATTGGCAGTAAGAGGAGAAAATACGGTTTTTCCCAGTTGCCATTGATCCGTTCCTGGTATCATTTCTGGTCTAATCCCTTCTTTTTGGAGATAATGTAAGGCCAGATGAAGGCTAAAACTATAAACCGTTTCCCCCTTTTCGGTGTCTAAGGAAATTAATCCCCGTCTGACTTGGTTATCTCCATCAAAAATCAAATCATTTGCCCCGACTTGACCTTTTTCTTTTAAAGTAGGGGGTGGTGCAACGGTTTCCCATCCCACTTTTCCGGCGACTTTTTGGATCCCCACAAGATTTGGGGTTGTGTTAAATACCTGAACTAAGGTTTCATGGCCAGGAGGTACGGGTAAATCTCGATAAATATCTAACCCAATGGCGCGAGGGTTTTGGGCTTTTAATTTGTTTAATAATTCTGCTAAAACTTGATCGCTAATAATCGATTGATTGCGTCGGTGTAAATCATGTTCATTGATCCCGACAATGGCAATGCGATTATCTGTCGGTTCTGGGGGACGAGATTTCATGTAAAAATCAAATAAGTCCCATTCCCATCCTTGTAATAACCCTCCCAAGCGTAAAAGAATCACTAATCCTGCGACGCTTGGTGTTGTGATCCACACCCCACGAGTTTGCCAAAAAAAATGTTTTAACTCTTCCCACATAGAGATTGAAGAAAACGTAATGATTGTTAGCCTATTTTAAACTGATATTTACCGAAATTGGTGTTAATTCTTCATAATTGTCCTTATCGAATCAATCAATGGTTAATTTATTTAGAGTTTTTTTCTGCATAAGATCCCTGAAGTCAAACCTATTAAATGATGAACACCAAAAAACATTTAATAATAATGGGGAGATTGAAACAATGCAAGTTAAATGGAAAAAGTTACTACTATATCTATTCATTAGCTTAATGAGCGAAATCTTACTTAATTTTCTTGGTCTTGATGATTTAGCAGACTATAGTGAGTTTATCTTTCAAAAATCATCTCTAGTTTTATTAAGGAACAATAATTATTCTTACAGTAAGAGTTAAGAAGCAAAAGCCATCAATAAGTTAAACTGAGTCAGTTTTGAAAACGAACTAATTATCTGATTGACAACAATCAATCATCGGCACTTCTGCTAATATTTCTAACCCAACTGAAGTTAAAAGTTCTTGCCATTCTTGCGGGCTTTCTTCTTTTATTTTGGCTACTGTATCTAGGGTTTCAAACCAGAGACTTGCATTGGCATAAACTTCGGCTTTTTCTAGGGAAGGTTTATCTTTTATTTGATTTTCTAATTGTTCAGTGGGAATAACATATTCTAAAGAACCCTCGACATATTTATCTCGGTTTCGATAACGAGAATCACAAATAACCATCAATGACCAAGTATAATTTCCTGGTATTAAAGCCACTGTTTCTGGGATTTCTAATTTAATAATGCCTGGGGTTGAGGGTAAGAGAAACTGAGTATAATAGACTTCGTTATTGCTTTGATCTACTAGAACAAATTCTCCTTGGGTGGCGGTTGTGGTGGGAATATATCCATAAAAAGTGGGGGTATTCGTTGCAGTTTTTGCTTTATTTTCTCGGTTGGGCATCAAAGCAACTAAAGGAGGTTCATTCTCTTCATTACTTAAACAAGTTTCATCATCACTTCGGGTTCCTCCCCCTGCACTTTTTTTCGGCGCGCCTCTATTACCAGTATCGGGAAAACTTAAGCTAACGAGAGAATGGTTGAATAAAGAGGAAGAAAGAACGGGTAATAAGGGAGAAAAGACCCCTAAAACCATCAAAGAAAGTAGTAACTTAGCTTTTTTTAACAGGTTTAAACTTGATTTTCTGCTCATTGGTTTCACGAATTGAATGATCCCGATATAATTACAATTCCCCCTACAGTTTAAGCATATTTTTGCAACAATATTCAATATTTTTTACAAAAATTAAACAATTAAATTTTACTGAAGTTAGAAGATTTTGTAACCGGTTTAATTTAAAGAAAAGATCCTTTTCAATCGTTGACTAATCCAAGTAACACTATTATTATCTTTATCTTCTTCTAATAATCCCATCGCTTGTAAGGTTTGTTTACGTTCTGTCAATTCTTCTTGATGGGTTTCTAATTGTTTAATAATACTTTGTGATAAATGTTTATATTGCTGTAATAAATTTTGAAAAGCTTGATGATGAATAACAAAGAGTAAAGTAGGTTCTAATGCTTTGATGGAGGCGGTTCGAGGAATTCCTAATAAAAGGGATAATTCCCCAAAAGATGTGCCAGTTGTTAAGGTGGTTAAATGCTTATTTGTTTTAGGACTAAACACTTCGACAGAGCCTGATAAAATAATATAAAAAGCATCCCCTGGATCATCTTCATTAAATAAAATATCTTCTGGTTCTAAGGTTTGACGATAGCCTAACTCAATGAGTTGACGTAACTCTAAATCAGATAAATTTTGAAAGTAACTGATGTTTTTAAGTAACACATTCAGTTGATAAGATGTTTCTGATGCTGGTATATTTTTATTTAGAGTGTTTGTTTGATGTAAGTGATTATTAAGAGCAGTATCATGGTCAAAATTAACCTGACTATTATCACTATTAATATGAACTGGAGGATAAAGTGACAAGACTTTTTCAGTTGGATGAATAGTAATATTTCGTTTTGGTGCAGCAGTTTCTAGTTTTCTCATTTTAAGTTCTTCATTAATTAAATAATAAACTGAACTTTTGATAGGTTCTCTTTCTTCGGGTTTATTTAACCACACTAATAATTGAAATTCAATGGTTCCTTCTCTATAACCTTTAAAACGAACTTGTGGGGAAGGGGTTGCTAAAACCTGGGGTTCTCGATAAGCAGCCGAGACTAATGCTTCTGTGATAATAACGGGATCTTGGACATCAGAAAAACTAATAGGAATAGCAATGCGAAACTTATTTTTTGTATAACTCCAATTGATAACAGTTTCTTTCACTAAACTGTTATTAGGCATCACAATAATAACATCATTAACTGTACGAATTAAAGTAGAATGAAAATAAATTTTTTCAATAGTCCCTTCAATATTATTTGCTGTAATAAAATCCCCTACTTTCAAAGGACTATTTAATAATAACGTTAATCCACTAATAAAATTACTCCCTAAATCTTGTAATCCAATACCGAAAGCAATTCCCACACCTCCAGCAAAGATAGTTAAGGAACTCAAATTAATTCCCAAGGTTTCTAAGGTGACAATAAAAGCAAACACAACTAAAATATAGCCAATAATAGAAACAATGGCTTCATAGGTTCCTCGTTCTAGTTTAAAATGGGACAGTAGCCAACGAGAAATAATAAATTTAATCAGTTTTGCTCCCCAAAAAGCAATAATAATCCAAAATGCGATGTTAGATAAAGACCACAGAGATAAGTTAATATCTCCCATCGTAATCAATTTTGTTGTAAAGATTTTTTTGATCATCAACCACCCTTGATCTAGGTCAGTTTCTAACCATTCCAATATCATCATAAACCTAAATTATTTTGTCTTTATTTTAGTTTATTACTATAACATTTCTCGGAATTATAAACAGTTATTTAAGGTTAAGATTAAGGAGATTATTAATCGTGATGATTCTCCATCTGACAATCTTACTTCATAAATGTTATGAGTTTTTATTAACATTTGACTGGGGATTCTCACTGCTGATTTAGAATTTAGAATTATGTTTGGTTGGTTTCCTCTGATAATCTTTTTCAGAAAGACTGTTGCCAATTCCTTGTACAATACCTTTACCCACTAATCCAATGCCGCGGCCAATCACTTGAGTTAAAATATAGACCAGAGCTTTACCCACTGTTCCCACTAGAGAATGTAGCAACGGTGCGATCGCATCTCGAATTTCTAAGAGGATAGTCACTGTCCAACCTAGTCCAGTTAACGTCTCTAGTTCTTGCTGACGGGGTGCATAAGTTAGGGTACAATCAATCCCTTTTTCACTGAAAAAAAAGAGTTGATATTGACTTTCAAAAATATTTTTTGGTTCTTGCCAATATTCTTGCTTTCTATATGCCCATGCTAAGCGATTCCTAAATTTAGCTACTTCCCTGGATGATACTATCTCTGAATTGTATAGATTTCTCTTGACTTTTTCGTGATTAGAAAAGTAGTTTAAAATTAAGGCGATAATTCCATTAGAAATCTGAATAATAGTATTATGTAATATTTTTTCTTTTTTATCAATTCCTTCTGCTGTTTCATTAACGGAAGTTACTTTTTGCAGTTCCCCTTCATTTTCTAGGACAAAATAGTTAAATAATTCTGTAAAATAAGGAATCTTTTGTAAAATCTCTTTGGACACTAAATCCTCATTTTGCTCTATCAATATTTCCATATCTTCTAAGGATACTTGTTGTTTATTGAGACAGTATTTACTGAGAAACACTAAGGATGATTCTCTCCATACTCTTTCTAAAACAGCTAGGCTATTTGTTGATAGTTGGGTACTGGGGGTTTTAATAAATCTGAGATCGCTAATAATTCTGTAAAATTGTTTTAAAACTAATTCTAAAAGTTCTTGTTTTTTATCAAGTTTTAAAACATCAATTTCTAATAAAGAATTACTTATATTTTCTAAATTATACCCAAGCTTATCAACGGTTTCATCAAAAATTTTTAGTTCTTTTTCCTCTGTTACTAATGTTGTCGTTGGTATTAAATCTTTTCTGCTGATAATTTGAGAATTGGGTTCTTTAGAAGATAATATAATAACCTCAACTGGTAATAATTGTTTAACTATCCATCGCGCTGTTAATAACTCTCGTTTTCTTCCTCGTAAAAAAAGTTCATCTAACTGAGAAATGGTCTGATTTTTCAGATTTTCATTAATTAAACGTAAGTTAGTATTAATTTGTTCTATTCCTGATTTTCTTACCCTAGAAAGCCAGTTTTCTTTAGCAATTTTAGTCGTTACTTCAGATAATTGTCTAGGGGCAATCGTTGGCCAAATTAATTCACCTTGAATAATTCTCTGCCAATTTTCCAGTAAAACTTCTATAGCTTTTCCTTTATTTAAGTATGCTTCGATTCCTGTTTGTTTAAATTCTTGTTGTTGTTCCCAACTCAAATCATAACTGAATAAACATAGTTTGATCTGAGGGTTAATTTGCTTAATTTGTTGATAAAACGTTTCAACGGTTAAAGTTTCGTTTGTTAAATTAGGATCTAAGATAATTAAATCGCAATTATTATCTGATAGGTGGGTCAAAGCATCGGTTAAATTATCCGTTTGACCAATAATTTCCCATTGAGAATAGTTGCTTAAGATCGTTGCGAGTCCTAAGCGAAAAATGGGATCTCTGTCCACAAGGAGAAGGGAGATAGGGCGATCGCTCACAAATATTACACAGGTGAGGGCTTACTTAAGGTTTCATCTAGTTTAGACTGTTCTGGCTGTTTATGGCCATAAAAATCAATACGATAGTCAGTGATAGTAACGCCTGTTTGTGCTTCTATCTGTTGGATCAAGTCTGAAGGAAGCTTAACATGAACATCAATAATCTGCTGAGTATCAAGACAGTTAACATGACTATGGGAGTCTGTAATGGTGCCATACAGTCGCCCATCACATCGTTCTAAACATTCAATAATACCTTGACTGGATAAGGCTTCTAGGTTTTGATAAACTGAAGTATGGCCAACATTTTTACCATTTTGACTGAGACGATTATAAATTTCCCTAGCAGACAAATGTTCTTGGCTTTTCCATAACAATTCTAAGATATAGCGACGCTGACGACTAATACGCATCCCCAGACATTGACAACGGTTTAAAGCATCTTCTAGAGAACGAATTTTTGTAGTTTCTTCTCGGTTTTCCTTCATAAAATGTTAACGAGACTGACTTAAACATACTCGTTACCAATTTAGCTCATATCACTTATGAGTGTCTATTAATCTCATTTCAACCAGTAAGGATAGTTATGCAACCCAGACAAGAACTTGATTCAATTGTGGTAACAGCGGAACAAATGGCTAACATTGAGGGGAAAATTTTTGAGGCCGGTATGCCGGTGGCTGCTTTAATGGAAAAGGCAGCCTTGATGATGTGCCAACCTATTCAACAGCTTTATCCTCTTAATACTATCTCAAAAGTTGGGGTATTAGTGGGTCCAGGTCATAATGGGGGAGATGCTTTAGTCATTGCTAGGGAGTTACATCTACAAGGGTATAACGTTTGTCTTTATCGTCCCTTGAGCAAGTTAAAGGCATTAACTCAACAACACGCTGATTATGCAGATAGTTTAGGTATTCCTTACTATAGCGATCTCGAATCTTTAAGTCATTGTCAATTAATTATCGATGGTTTATTTGGGTTTGGACTGACGCGATCGCTCTCTGGTAATCTAGCGATAGATGTTGATCGTCTCAACGAATGGTCTATCCCTGTGGTGAGTATTGATATTCCTTCTGGGTTACACACTGACACAGGAGAAGCGTTAGGAACTGCCGTTAAAGCAACCCATAGTCTTTGTTTAGGTTTATGGAAACCAGTTTATTTTCAGGATCAAGCGTTAGCGTATATTGGTCAAGCAGAAAGAATTGATTTTGGTATTCCGTTACAAAAGGTTTGGTCAGTTATTCCTCAACCTATTCCCTTACAACTTTTGACAAAAACCCTAGCACTAGAGTTTTTACCGTTACCCCGTCCCCGACTCACCCATAAATATAAACAGGGTCATTTGTTGCTTATTGCTGGTTCCCGTCGCTATGCTGGAGCAAGTATTTTGACTGGGTTAGGGTCCCAAGGAAGCGGTGTGGGAATGTTATCCATAGCGGTTCCTGAGTCTCTTAAACCGTTGTTAGTGGCTAAAATTCCTGATGGTTTAATTCTTGATTGTCCAGAGTCGGAAAAGGGGGCGATTGCCTCATTGCCCCCACTTGCAACAGACTTCGATTCCTATGATATCATTGCCTGCGGTCCAGGGTTAACAACAGAAGCAATTGATGTGGTGGCTAAGGTACTAGAAACAGAATGTCTTTTATTGTTAGATGCAGATGCACTCAATATCCTCGCTCAACTGGGAACGATAAAACGTTTACGTCAACGTCAAGCTGCAACAATATTAACGCCCCATTTAGGAGAATTTAAACGTCTCTTTCCTGATATCGATCGCCCTGAAAAGGATAGAATAACCGCAGCAAAAACTGCTGCTCATGAAAGTGGGGCAATTATTTTATTAAAAGGGGCAAAAACTATCATTGCTAACCCTCAAGGCAAGGTTTGGATCATTCCCCACAGTACCCCCGCTTTAGCTAGGGGAGGCAGTGGGGATGTATTAACCGGGTTAATGGGGGGATTATTGGCTCAAAACCGGATGGTTAATCATCCTTTAGATGCTATGGTAGCAACCTCTGCTTGGTGGCACGCCGAAGCAGGAATGTTAGCTGCAAAAGAGCGCAGTGAGTTAGGGGTTAATGCAGGAACTCTTTGCTCCTATCTTCATCGTATTGTTTAGAATGATGAGGGTTAGGAAGCCTCAAGAAATGGTCAATCCCATTATCTTTGGAGTCTTCCTACCGCTTTTTCTTTTCTAACTGGTAAATTAAGGCTTATTTTGTTCAAGCATTCCCACACTAGAGTAGCCATTATAGGATAAGTTGGGTTTGGGGGTTTTCTGAATATCCTCTTTGATTTGATCGAGATCGATGTAACGATCTGCTACATTAATTAAACTATCACTGGTCATGGAGCGTAAGCTGACTACTTCGATCCGGGCCCCGCGATAACTTACAGAGTCGGCCGCATAGGCTAAGTCTCCATCGCCACTGACAATAATAGCCGTATCGTAGGAACCCACTAAAGCCATTAAATCCACAGCTATTTCTACGTCTAAGTTGGCTTTTTTAGACCCATCGGGTAATTGTACTAAGTCTTTGGCAATGACCCGATAACCATTACGTCTCATCCACAGTAGAAACCCCTGTTGTTTCTCGTTGGTGCGATCAACTCCTGTGTAGAAAAAGGCTCTGAGGAGGCGAGATCCTTCGGTTAAACGATAAAGTAACTTTGTATAATCAATTTCAATGCCTAATTGTAATGCAGCATAAAATAAATTAGAGCCATCGATGAAAATAGCTACTCTACCTCGATTTTCTAAGACTTGTTCTGGAGAAAAAATCGAATCATCTTCAAAGTCATCATACATTGTTGTTAAGCCTCGTTGCTCGTCAAAAAAGGAGGGAGTATGAAAATTATTTGTGAGTTCAGGTTTGTATTTCATCGTAAATCGTAAATAGTGGTTGTTTTCAATACAAAAATAGAAAAAATGTTAATTTTTTCAGTTGTTAAGGGTGGTCTTCTCAGGGAAGATCAAGTTTAGCAAAGATGGGTTGAGGTTTGGTTAACTGTTGATTAACGGGTAGTTTCCCCCATTGACTATGGTTGGCAAAAGGAATAACTTTATTCAAGCGATCGCTTTGATTAAAGTCTACAGAAAAACCCAGTTGTTGATAGATTTTGCTACTCAGATTAGGAATAATAGGAGCTAATAGATAAGCGCATAGACGCACTGATTCTAACACTGCATACAAAATCTTTTCTACTTCGGGTTGTTTTCCTTCTTTAAACAAACGCCAAGGGGCCTGTTCATCGATGAATTTATTCCCTGCTTGAATTAAGGTTAAAATTTCCTCACATCCCTCATTGAATTTGAGGGTTTCATAGGCTTTTATTACCTTCTCCCCTAGAGTTAAGCCTATGGTTTTTAGGGGATGTTCTTGGGGTAATTCTGTTGCTGTTATGGACGGTAATGACCCTTGACAATATTTTTGAGTCATTCCTAAGGTTCGGTTGAGCAAATTACCTAAATCATTAGCCAGATCAGCGTTAAGAATGTTAACAAAACGAGTTTCGTTAAAGTCCCCATCTTTTCCACATTCTATCTCTTTTAAGAAATAGTAGCGCACTGCGTCGGCACCATATTTATCCACTAATGCAAAGGGATCTAAGGTGTTTCCTAGGCTTTTGCCCATTTTTTGCCCATCTTTTGTCAAAAAACCATGACCAAAAATTTTTTGAGGCAAAGGTAATTTTGCTGACATTAACATGGCTGGCCAATAAATCGCGTGAAAACGCAAAATATCTTTACCAATTAAGTGTAAATTAATCGGCCACCAATAGGACAAGGCATTGTTAAGGGTGGGTTCCTCCTCTGGTTCAAGTAAGGCTGTGACATAGCCTAACAGGGCATCAAACCACACATAAATGGTATGATTGGGATCGTTAGGAATGGGGAAACCCCACTCGACATTGACGCGAGATATGGAAAAGTCTTTTAAGCCTTGATTAACAAAGTTAAGGATTTCGTTGCGACGGCTTTCTGGTTCGATAAATTGAGGATTTTTTTGGTAGAGTTCTTCTAATTTTGTTTGATATTGGGACAATTTAAAGAAATAATTTTCTTCATCTCGCCATTCTGCTTTTTTGTTAGGATGAAGGGGACAACAACCATTTTCTAATAGTTCTCGTTTTTCCTTAAATTCTTCACACTGGACACAATACCATCCCTGTTGTTGTGCTAAATAAATATCTCCATTATCCCAAACCCGCCCAAAAAATTCTTTAACAATGGCTTCATGTTTGGTGGCGGTTGTGCGACTAAAGCGATCATATTGAATCTCTAATTTTTGCCATAATTCTTCAAAACTGCTGACAATCTGATCACAATGGTCTTGGGGTGGCAATCCTTTTTCTTCAGCCGTTCGTTGTATTTTCTGACCATGTTCATCGGTTCCTGTAATTAAAAGAACCTCTTCTCCTGTTAATCGTTTATAGCGACCAATGACATCGGCAATAATGGTGGTATAGGCACTACCGATATGGGGGACACCGTTAACATAATATAAGGGGGTAGTTAAAGCAAATTTTTTAGGCTTTGTTGTTTCTGAAGTCATTTAAAGCAAGGGGTTTCCAATCAACAGCATCCTTAAAGTTTGATGTAACTGAGGATAGTATTTGCTAAGAATTAATTTTAGCTATTTTTTTCTATCATTCTTTAATTATTAACTCAATTATATCTCTAATTCCAATAAAAATAATCTTAAGACCGTTATATGAAGACATTTTAAGCAGTAGTAAATTCTATTTACAATTACTGTTGAAATCTTATTATTATGTTATGTTTTTTAAGAAAAGAGGTCAGGAATCTTCTTTCATTTAATAACAAAACAAGAATTTCCATCCATTAGCTAGACCCCATCTAAATGAAAAACTTTAGGTGGGGTCTAGATAAGGTAATTTTTTTAAGTGAGGATTGCTAAAAAAGTAAAAATTTCAGCTAATTTATTTAATTTTAAGGAAAAAAGCCTAATAAACTTGATGAAAAGATTATGTTAATTACACATCTTTAGCTTTTTTAGTTTTACTTTTTACCTTAGACTTGAAAAATCCCCCCATTGCTATAGCAGTTCCTGCTCCTAATATAGTTAAAGGTTCAGGTACAGCTTGGCCGAAAGAAGCTTGAGTTAATACCCTTACACCTTCAAAAGCATCAAATGTTGTCAGTTTAATTTCGAGAATGTAGGGATTATCTTCGGATACTTTAACGTAGTCTCGCGTATGAATTCCTCCCAATGTCCATCTCAGTCCTTCTAAAGTTCTACTAGCAGAGATATCATATTGAGTATGTGAAAAAATATGATTGGTGAAATCACTATCCCGAGTGTCAATAAATCCGATAATTGGATTATCAAATTTCACAACGGCACTAGCGAATTCTCGCTTCCCATCACCAGGTTTTCCAAGAAAAGCAAGAAAGTGACTATCCACTAATGTTCCTGCCGATAGAATAGGCATAGTGGAGCGAGGAGCATCCCAATCATATGCTAGATCACTATCGGTAACTTGAGTTGGATCTGGATTGAGATTGGCAAAAAACTCATTCTCGACATAACTTGGATTTGGTTTGGCAATTCTCACATCTTCTTCAAGGAGAACACCCTGTTTCTCATCAAATGCGTAAATTACATTGTTAAATTCTGGGACTTCGTAACCGCTACCACTGTCACTGTAAGGGGGTATGGGGGGATAAAACTCCTTAGAATAGTATTCAATTTGTCCACAAGTAACAAGATAACCAACACTTTCACAATCTATCGAATCTGTTAAGGCATCTCCCCATATAATGGCTGCTTCACTTATATTAGGAAAACCTACAACTCCTGTGTAAACACCGAGAGTTAAAAGGATGACTTTTAGCTTAGATATTAAGTTTTTCATGATGTTTGTCTACTAATAAAAGATTGACGGGTTCATAATGACAATCAACAATTAATCTAAAATCTCAACTCCTGTCTCCTTCAATGACATTTTTAGAGTTATTTTTGAGCTTAGACTTAAAAAATCCTCCCATTACTATAGCAGTTCCTGCTCCTAATAGGGTTAAGGGTTCAGGCACCGCTTGGGTTGCACTTAGGGTTAATACTCGTAAAGGATCAATTGCAGAGCGAGTCGTCCAATTCAATTGAAGTGTATCTTCAGACACAAATTGCACTTCATCCAGTGGAGTCCAAGATAATTCTTCTTCAAGAGTCCAACCACCACTAGCCGGATTATTAGTAGCATTTGGTGCAAACAAATAATTATAAGGATAGAAAAAGCTTGAGTCCCCGATGAGTCCCACAATTGTCCCTGAAAACTTAACTGTAGCTTCTGCTGTTATCCTTCCATCTCGCGGATTAGGATTGGCAAAGTAGAGCATATGGCTATCAACCACCATTCCTGGATCAAGGTATAAAAGATTGGTAAGATCATCCCACTCATTTAGACTCTGATGAGGAATGGCTGTATCCAGGGTAACTTGTTGCTCTTCATCAAAACCCTTTATGGATGTTGAACGCTCTACTCGATTGTACCAAAAATTATTTGCCTCCAATATTCCACTAGACTCAGCCCAAAGTATAGAAGCTCTGGCTGAGGTTGGTACCATTGAGAAAAGTAAGGTAGTACCAGCAGCTATTTGTAAAAAAAGGGGTAGTAATTTTTTCATTATCTTAAATTCTAATCTCTAGTTTTTCTAAATTTTTAATTGTTAGGATTCAACTAAAGGTTGCGGTGCATAGTAAATTTAGTTTATGATAATTGTTATTTTGAGCAAACATAAACTAACATAGCACTAATAGTCTGTCAAGAGCTATTAAAGCTTTGTTAAAGAGTGAGCAATTCTTATATAGGAATCAGGAATGATTCATAAGATATCTTTTTTCTTATCTGTTCCCCGTTCCGGAGTTCCCTGTTCCCTTTTACTTAGACTTAATTCTCACAATTCACAACTTATTGCGATATAAAGAAAAAGTAGAGGTTAGGGTGTTTCTAGATGACAAAAACCTTTACAGTAACTAATACACCATACCATTAATAATATCTGATGAAAAAGCTAGTTAAAGAGTTCATTTATCCCCTGATCAAATCCTCCCCTAATTTTTTAATTATTGGCGCACAAAAAGCAGGAACAACTTCCTTATATAATTATTTAGTCCAACACCCTCAGATTCTTGGCAACAAAACCTGGAAAGAGGTTCGTTATTTTGATGTTCCAGAACATTATAATCAAGGATGGAGTTGGTATTTGGGTTGTTTTCCTTCTAAATTTGAAAAAGGAAATCGGTTAACTTTTGATGTATCTCCAAGTTACCTTTACTTTCCTGATATTCCCCAACGAATTAAGAAAGATTTGGGGGAGATTAAAATGATTGTGATTTTAAGAAATCCAGTTGACCGTGCTTACTCAGCTTGGAAAATGTATCATAGTTTTGGAACTAACCCTGATGTATCTGAAAATAATCGAAAAATTGCCGATCATCGTACGTTTTCTGAAGCGATTGAGCAAGAATTAAAGGGTGAGTGTGAACCAGGAATCTATCCCTATGAGTATGTCAACCGTGGCAAATATGTAGAACAATTAAATAACTATTACCAATACTTTAACAAAACTAATCTGCTTATTCTCAGTTTCGAGGAATTAAAAAATAACAAAAGAGCGTTATTAAATAACATTTGTGATTTTCTAGAAATTGATCATTTCCCTGAAGCTATTCTAGACCAACTAGAGGCAAAAAGTTATAATGTTGGCAAAGCTGTAGAAGTAACTGCCGAACATCAAGAGGTATTAGAGAAACTTAAGAGCTATTTTATCCCTTTCAATGAAAAATTATATGAGCTTCTGAATCATTCCTATGATTGGTAATCGAGAGTATTCTTAGAAATGATTGACGGAGTGATAAGCGAGGGCTAATATATTATTGATTAGCCCTTTTACTGTACAATAAACAGGTGATTTAACAGCTATTAATGTACGAGAGCCTCTTGTTAGTTAAAAACGACTTAAACAAGGGACTTTTAAAGCGATTACTACTAAAAACAAGTAACTGAATTAGAATTAATATAATACAGTTAACTTGAATACCTTTTATAGATAAAAAGCTCAAGTAAGTTAGATGAAGAAAACTAAGAACCCAGTCATTGCCATTGGTATGGACGCTGCAGAACCATCTCTGCTAGAAGATTGGATGTCTCAAGGATACTTAAAAAACTTGTCTCGTCTTCGTGAACAAGGAATTTATGGAAGATTGCAGAACTTTGATGATTCTAATGTAGAAACAGCCTGGACAACATTTGCCACCGGTTGTTCCCCTCAAAAAACTGGATTTTGGGCCCATATGGGGTTTCGAGAAGGAACCTATGAAACAGAAACTCGTGCTGCTTACGACTTTAAAGAATATCCTGCTTTTTATGCTTTAGGAGAAAATTATCGAGTAGCCGCTTTTGATGTTCCCCAAGTTCGCTTAACTCCTCAAATTAATGGAGTCCAAATAGGAGGTTGGGGCGCTCATTCTCCCCAGGTTCCCACCGCTTCTTTACCAGAATCTTTACTAGAAGAACTACTAGAAAAGCATGGTGGGAGTCCTGCGTTGCACAATGACTACGCTGTATGTCTTAACCTTCAACAGACACTAGCAATAGAAGAAAAACTAAGGACAGGTATAGCGCGTCGGGTTGCGACCTGTCGAGATTTACTCGAGCGAGAAAATTGGGATTTATTTTTAACTGTCTTCAACGATCCTCACTCAGCCGGTCATCTTTTTTGGCATTTAAGTCAACCAGAGCATCCTTTGTATGAAGCATTCCAAAGCCATATTACCCACGATCCTCTGCTGGCTATTTATCAAGCCATGGACGATGCCATTGGTCAAATTTTAGAAAAAGCACCTGAAAACGCTTATATTGTTATTTTTTCAGCCCATGGGATGGGTCCGGCTACCATTGACCTACCTAGCTTTGTCTATCTCCCTGAGTTTATGTATCGGTTTAACTTTCCGGGGCAATGGCAACTTGCTTATGGAGATCCATCTGAACCGTTACCCCCTCCTTTAACTCAGATGAAATGGAATTATTGGGAGAGACATTTATGGGGGGATAAATTTGACCCCAATCCCATTCGTCGTTTTTTACGCAAAGAAACGCCGACACGGATTTTCAAGCTTCTTGAACCCTATCTTGATCGAACTGAGAAACCGGATTTAATTTCTAACTATGAATTGAGGCGACGAGGGGATAAAGTTGTCCCTTGGAATCCGGCCCAGTGGTATAAACCCTTGTGGCCTTCTATGAAAGCGTTTGCCCTACCGAGTTTTGCTGAGGGTTATATTCGTATTAATCTCGAAGGAAGAGAACCACAGGGAATGGTCTCTGCTGCTGAGTATCATGGGTTATGTGATGAACTGTGTGATAAGCTCTATGCCCTAAAAGAGCCTCGTAAAGGGATTCCCATGGTTAGGAAAATTGTTCGCCCCCGAAAAGATCCCCATGATTGTAACCCGAAACTCCCAGATGCTGACCTCATTGTTGTCTGGCAAGATGATTATGCTACCGATGTTATGGAAAGTCCTGACTATGGACGCTTTGGCCCCTTGCCTCACTATCGGGCAGGAAGTCATCGAGCGCAAGGGTTGATTATCGCCAATGGACCAGAGATTGAAGCCAATACGACCATTCCATCGGGACACGTTCTGGATTTAGCACCTACCCTACTCTCGTTAATGGATGCACCCATTCCTGAATATCTTGAAGGTAAGCCCTTAAACCTTCTCAAAACTGATTAAGCTATAATTCGATGAATAAATTAAACGTAGGCTTTTTTTCGGCGAAAAACTATCTAGATAGAAGGGTGTTTTCGGGAACACTCTATAAAATGTACGAATCTCTCGATTCACTCCCCATTAACCTCATTAATCTCGGTAGTCCTCACGTTCCAGAAGTGTTAGGAATATCAGGTAAAATATGGCGAAAAATTAAGAGCAAGGTTATAAACAAACCATCTCCTAAAAATGTTGTTGATCCTCAATTTAGCCAAGTCATTAAAGAACAACTACAACGTTATTCTCTTGATGTAATTTTTGCCCCAGTAGCTTGCCAAGAGATGCAATATCTAGAAACAGATATCCCGATTATTTATGCGTCTGATGTCACCTACAAATTATTGTTTGAGACTTATAATTTAGAATATAGTCAACATCGAGAGCAATGGGACAGTTCAGCTATTTTACGTGGGAAAAAGCTGGTTTATTCTTCCCAATGGGCCGCCAATTCCGCCATTGAGGATTATGGTGCTAATCCCGAAAATGTAGAGATTGTTCCTTTTGGGGCTAATATTGACACCATTCCCGATGTTGAGAAGACACTGGAAAAGTGTTCTCTCAATCGCTGTTCCCTTCTATTTATTGGTAGAAATTGGGAGCGCAAAGGCGGTAAGTTGGCTTTTGATACCTTAACCTCTTTACTTGAAATGGGAGTAGATGCTGACTTATTAGTGATCGGTTGTCATCCTCCATCGCAATATAAACATGAAAGGTTGAGGGTGATCCCTGATTTAGACAAAAATATTCCTCAAGAACGGGAAAAATTTAACAACTTACTCTTAGAGTCCCATTTTCTCATTTTCCCGACTCGTGCCGATTGTTCTCCCATTGTTATTTGTGAAGCCAATGCCTACGGGATTCCTGTGATGACAACCGATGTAGGAGGTATCCCCACTATTATCAAAAATGGTAAAAATGGATTTATGTTGCCTTTATCTGCATCAGGACAAGATTATGCTGAGTTAATTAAAGCTAGTTTTTCTGATGCA